>NZ_JASPGT010000002.1:165989-350148 GCF_030228885.1 Corynebacterium sp. MSK195
AACCTTATCATCCAAGGTCTTCGGCTCATTATTAGCCGGAACCTCATCCGTCTCAGAACCAGCAGTAATCGACGGAGCAGGAACATCAGTCTTCGGCGCAGTGATCTTCACATCAATCGGATCACCAACCTTGTTGCCATCCCTGTCCTTAACAACAACCTTGGCATCCTGCGGATCAGTACCCTCCGGCACCGTCACCTTAATGTCACCAGTCTCCGGATCAACCTCAACCTTGGCACCCTCAATCGGCTTACCGTCCTTATCCAGGACCTCACCAGTCATGCCCTCAGTCGGGTTCTTAACCTTATCATCCAAGGTCTTCGGCTCATTATTAGCCGGAACCTCATCCGTCTCAGAACCAGCAGTAATCGACGGAGTCGGGTCTGCCAGGAATGAATCCGCCAGAAGTAGCGTACCCGTAGGCTTGCCCGAAGCATCGGCGGCGAATACCTGAGAAGAGTACACAGTCGCCTTGGATAGGTCCTTCGGGACTGTGAAGTCACAGGATTCCAACTCACCTAGTTTGTTAGCAGTGACAGTGCAAACCTCACCGGTGGATTCACCGTCCGCAAACCACTCAATGGCGTACTGCTGGTTAGGAACCAGGCCGGTAGTCTTCGACTTGGCGGTATCACCAGGAGCTGCGATAGCAGAAGTGTTGTCGTAATTGAATACGTCGTGAATCGGGCGCGGAGTCAACAACGCGAACTTCTGGTCATAAATATTATCTGACACAAGCGCCTTACCTATTGGATCATCGGCGGGCTGGAACATATTGTCCTGGTAATTACCCATCCATAGGTCACGGTTATCACCGACTACCGGATACAAGTACATGTAGTCCTTGTTAATGTGGCGGTGACGCTGGCCCGCGGTGCCGTTCCACTGCATCAGGTTACCGTGCTCTTCGTCCTCAGCGGAAACGAGCGTGCCCCATTCTTCGTCCGTGGTTTTGTTGCCCTTCTTGTCGCGGCTAACGCCGTACAGGCCAGCGAACGGGAGATAGAAGGAACCGTCATCCTTTACATAAGCTACGCGGGACTCTGCGATATGGGAGCCTTCGCCGTGCTCAGCCTGATACTTCTCAACGATTTCCTTCTGGGCAACACGGAACTGTTCACGACTGTGGTTCTTGTTTGCTTCCTTCCAAGCGTCAAACTCACGTGCTACTTCATCGTTGACATAGGAGCCTACGACCTTAACATCAGTAGCGGCACGATCTGAAGATCCATTGAAGTATCTGTCGGCGAGTGTGCCCCCGGCCTCATTGTTTTCCCACCAAACTTCGCCCCGTGCGGTACCATAATTACCACCGTCTGGCCACTTCTTGTCAGCGGTCGGTGCCTCGGTCCACTCAGCTTCAGGCTTTGCAAGCCACCCATCTACGTTCGGACGTTCTTGGAATACGACCTTAGAACCGACAATTCGGTTAATGCCGGCCGTAAAGTCCCAGCTCTCCCATTTACGGGTCAGTCGGCCATGGAAGCGGCCACTGTACATGTCGCCGCCGGCCGCCAAGGTGTACTTGGCTGGGTCTGGGTTCTCAGCCCAAGTGCGGACTTGGAACTTCGAATCGCCTGCCAACTTGAATTCGACCGGATTGCCCAGACCATCCTTCGGTGCCTTGGACAAGTCGAAGACGAATTTACCCTCGGAATCCGAGGTGGTGTAGTAAATAGGAGAAACCTGCCCCTTACCGTTAACATACTGCAAGAAGACCTTTACACCAGGCATGGCCTCGTCAGCATCGTCCTGTTTATCTGGGTTTCCATCACGATCCAAGTAGACAGTGCCTTGGTAGCCCTGCTTCTGACCCCAAGTACCATCCGCCCGAATAGCAGTTGCTTCCGAAGTGCCCCGCGAATCAACGCTGCGATCCTGCGCAGATGCTGCATCCTGAGCAGCAGCAACCGGCGAGGAAGCCGGATTTACAACTGGATGAACAAACGGAGCTACGAGAGCTACAGAGAGAGCAGCGGCAGCGATAGTAGTGCCGCGACGGCGAGTTACGCCGTAAAAACTCTTCACTTTCATGAAAAGTCCTTCCTTATAAAAAATTAGGGAACATCAGAGAACAGGAGTATGCCCTCCACTCTTGGCCAGGCGTACGAACAACTGATTTTTAGCTGAGTTCTGACTGTCCTCAATCTGTAACATTATTGAAATCAGCTGCCTTTCACAACCCATACCTACATTTAGTTTTATTATTGCCAATGGTTAACATTGTACACATTTCCCAGGAACGGAAGATCTGCCTAGTCAGTCGCCCTTCGGACTCTTCGCGTCACTTAAATACGTAATAAATCAGCTGAATATCCCTCTTGGAGATCAGCACGCCTTCTCTATGCTGTCCGCCTTTTTCGCATGAAAAAAGCGTGTCTGGGAATCCAGACACGCTTTCTGTTGAAGCAGCAATTACGGCGTTGCTGCCCTCGCTCTTACCTAGAAGGTGAAGTCCTCATCCAGCGGAACGGAAGCACCGGTGAACTCACCGAAGCCGTCATCACCATAGATGGAATCGCCATAAGTCGGAATCGAGTATGCAGCATTGCGCGCAGCCTCGGTCGGCTTAACGGAGATATTGCGGTAACGGGAAATACCGGTACCAGCCGGAATCAGCTTACCGATGATGACATTCTCCTTGAGGCCAATGAGCTTATCGGAGCGCTTATTAATAGCGGCGTCGGTAAGCACGCGAGTGGTCTCCTGGAACGATGCAGCAGACAGCCAAGACTCAGTAGCCAAAGAAGCCTTGGTAATACCCATAATCTCCGAACGCAACTGAGCCGGCTCACCTCCCTCTGCAACCTGGGCAGCATTGAGCTGCTTAGCCTCAGAAAGGTCAATGAGGTTACCCGGCAACAAGTCCGTGGTACCCGCATCAATGACGGTACCGCGGCGCAGCATCTGGCGGATGATGATCTCGATGTGCTTATCGTGAATAGCCACACCCTGGGTACGGTACACAGCCTGAACCTCGTTGATGAGGTGCTGCTCCACGCCACGACGGCCGAGGACCTCGAGCACGTCGTGCGGGTCAGCCGCACCACGCATCAGGCGGTCACCGGTCTCAACATGGTCGCCGTCCTTGAGGGAACGCTCAATCATGGCGTCCGGGTTGGACTCCATCGGGCGACGAACCTGAGCCAAGCCCTGACGCTTGGAGAGCTTCTCATAGACCACGTCATCAGAGCCGTCATCCGGGGTGATGGTCAGGGTCCAGAAGTTACCCTCATCGGACAGAGAAACGGTGCCGTCAACGGAGGCAATTGGAGCGCGGTTCTTCGGGTTACGAGCCTCGAAGAGCTCCTGCACACGCGGCAGACCGCCGGTAATATCGCCACCGACACCACCCTGGTGGAACGTACGCATGGTCAGCTGGGTACCCGGCTCACCAATGGACTGTGCAGCCACGATGCCAACGGCCTCGCCGATATCGACGAGCTGGCCGGAAGCCATGGACTTGCCGTAGCACTTGGCACACACGCCGGCCGGGGTCTGGCAGGTCAGCACGGAGCGAACCTTAACCTCGGTGACCTTAGCGTCAAGCAGCTTCTGGGTGAGTTCCTCGGTGAGGTCGGAGCCGGCCTCGGCCACGACCTCGCCGTTGGCGTCCTTGACGTCGGTCGCGATAACGCGGCCGGATGCGGAGGTCTCCCACAGCTCGGAGAGAACAACCTTGTCACCGGATTCCTCGCCGATTGGGACGCGAACACCCTGGCGGGTGCCACAGTCCTCTTCGCGGACGATGACGTCCTGGGCCACGTCCACCAGACGACGGGTGAGGTAGCCAGAGTCAGCGGTACGCAGTGCGGTATCGGCCAGGCCCTTACGGGAGCCGTGGGAGTTGTTGAAGTACTCCAACACGGACAGGCCTTCGCGGAAGGAGGTCTTAATCGGACGGGTGATGTAATCACCGTGCGAGTTCACAACCATGCCCTTCATACCGGCCAGCGTCCAGATCTGACGCATGTTACCGGCAGCACCAGACTTCACAATCATCGGAATCGGATTGTGGTCCGGGTACATGTTCTCGACGGCCTCACCGACGGTATCGGTAGCGTCCTTCCACAGCTCAACCAGGCGGTCGTAGCGCTCGCGCTCGGTCAGGGCGCCCTGCTCCCAGTACTTGCGCTCGATGCGCTCTGCTTCCTTCTCATAAGACTCGAGGATCTCGGTCTTATTCGGCAGAACCAGAACGTCAGACATGGTGATGGTCACGCCGGAACGGGTTGCCCAGTAGAAGCCGGCATCCTTCATGTTGTCCAGCACCTGAGCAACGGTGATCATCGGATACTTATTGGCCAAGTCATTGACCACGTCACCGATGAGGACCTTATTGCCGGAGCCGCCGCCCTTACGGACCATGATGCCCTCGAGGTACGGGTAGTTCCATGGCAGCAGCTCGTTGAACATCACGCGGCCGATGGTGGTGTAGCCCATCCATGCCTGGCCCTTAGTCCAGCCATCCGGGAACTGCTCTTCCTCGATTTCCTTCGGCGGGCGAAGGTGATCGATGCGGACCTTGATCGGAGCCTGCAGACCAACGGTGCCGCGGTCATAGGCCATGAGGGCCTCAGCGTAGGAGGAGAAGACGCCGGTAGCCGGCTTGTCCTCTTCTGCCTCGCGGAAGCGACCATTGCCGCCGATCTCGTCCTCGGACTTGTCCATGGTCAAGTAGTACAGGCCGGTAACCATGTCCAGACGTGGCATGGCCAGCGGCTTACCGGATGCCGGGGACAGGATGTTGTTGGACGCCAGCATCAGGACGCGGGCCTCAGCCTGTGCCTCAGCGGACAGCGGCAGGTGGACTGCCATCTGGTCACCGTCGAAGTCGGCGTTGAACGCCTCACAAGCCAGCGGGTGCAGCTGAATAGCCTTACCCTCAACCAGCTTCGGCTCGAAGGCCTGAATACCCAAGCGGTGCAGCGTAGGTGCACGGTTGAGCATCACTGGGTGCTCAGAAATGGCCTGCTCCAGAACGTCCCACACCTCTGGGCGCTGGCGCTCAACCATGCGCTTGGCGGACTTGATGTTCTGGGCGTAGTCATTTTCTACCAGGCGCTTCATAACGAACGGCTTGAACAGCTCGAGCGCCATGAGCTTCGGCAGACCACACTCGTGCAGCTTCAGCTGCGGACCAACGATAATAACGGAACGGCCGGAGTAGTCCACGCGCTTACCCAGCAGGTTCTGGCGGAAGCGGCCCTGCTTGCCCTTGAGCAAGTCAGACAGGGACTTCAGCGGACGGTTGCCCGGACCGGTAACCGGACGGCCGCGGCGGCCGTTATCGAAGAGCGCATCCACAGACTCCTGCAGCATGCGCTTCTCGTTATTCACGATGATCTCTGGAGCGCCCAGGTCGATCATGCGCTTCAAACGGTTATTGCGGTTGATCACGCGGCGGTAAAGGTCGTTCAGGTCGGAGGTAGCGAAGCGGCCACCGTCCAACTGCACCATCGGGCGCAGCTCTGGCGGGATAACCGGGATGGCGTCCAGCACCATGCCGGCCGGATCGTTGCCGGAGCGCAGGAAGGCAGCAACGACCTTCAGGCGCTTCAGGGCACGCATCTTCTTCTGGCCCTTACCGTTGTTGATGATCTCGCGCAGTTCCTCCGCCTCAGCCTCGAGGTCGAAGTTGCGGACCAGGGTCTGGATGGCTTCTGCACCCATGCCGCCGGTAAAGTAATCCTCGTAGCGGTCAACCAGCTCTTCGTAGATGGTCTCATCGATGATCATCTGCTTCGGAGCCAGCTTGATGAAGGTGTTCCAGATTTCATCCAGGCGGGCGATCTCGCGCTCGCCGCGCTCGCGGATGTGCTGCATCTCCTTATCGGCAGCGTTCTGGACCTTCTTGCGGGCATCTGCCTTGGCACCGGCTGCTTCCAGCTCAGCCAGGTCAGATTCCAGCTTGGAGGCGCGCTCTGCGATCTCGGACTCGGTATCGTCTTCAACGTCCTTCTTCTCCAGAAGCATCTCTGCTTCCAGGGTGGACTGGTCGTTGTGGCGAGCCTCTTCATCCACGGAGGTGATGATATTGGCCGCGAAGTAGATGATGCGCTCGAGATCCTTCGGAGCCAGGTCCAGCAGGTAGCCCAAGCGGGAAGGAACGCCCTTGAAGTACCAGATGTGGGTTACCGGAGCAGCCAGCTCGATGTGGCCCATGCGCTCACGGCGAACCTTGGACTTGGTCACCTCAACGCCGCAGCGCTCACAGATGATGCCCTTGTAGCGGACGCGCTTGTACTTGCCACAAGCACACTCCCAGTCACGGGTGGGGCCGAAGATGCGCTCGCAGAAGAGGCCGTCCTTCTCCGGCTTCAGGGTGCGGTAGTTAATGGTCTCGGGCTTTTTGACCTCGCCCTTGGACCAGCGACGAATATCGTCTGCGGTGGCCAGACCGATGCGGAGCTCGTCGAAGAGATTTACGTCAAACACGTAATGTCTCCCTTTCATCCTCGTTGTCGAGGAATTGATGGCTTTTTATGAATGAAACGTTTATGCCCAGCCGCGGGAACTTCCCCGCGGTGGACCAAGAAACTAACTAGGCGATGTCAGCAGAGGAACCCTCATCGCGGGACAGGTTAATGCCAAGCGATGGGCTATCCATGTCATCGTCATCAGAGCCAGACAGCTCCATCGGCGTGCCGTCGGTGGAGAGAACCTCCACGTTCAGGCACAGGGACTGCAGCTCCTTGAGCAACACCTTGAAGGACTCAGGGATGCCCGGATCTGGAATATTGTCGCCCTTAACAATGGCTTCGTAGACCTTCACGCGGCCAACGACGTCATCGGACTTGATGGTCAACAGCTCCTGCAGGGTGTAGGCAGCGCCGTATGCCTGCATTGCCCACACCTCCATCTCGCCGAAGCGCTGGCCACCGAACTGGGCCTTACCACCCAGCGGCTGCTGGGTAATCATGGAGTAAGGACCGGTGGAACGGGCGTGAATCTTCTCATCGACCAAGTGGTGCAGCTTGAGCATGTACATGTAGCCGACAGAGATCGGGTACTTGTATGGCTCGCCCGAGCGGCCATCGAAAAGCGTGGCCTTGCCATGCTCATCCACCAGCACATCGCCGTCGCGATTAGGACGGGAAGAAGCCAGCAGGCGCTCGATCTCGTGGTTGGTAGCACCGTCGAAGACCGGGGTGGCGGTCAAGGAATCCGCAGGAACGTCATAAAGCTCTTCCGGCAGGGTCTTGAGCAGCTCGGCGTTCTTCGGATCCTCGGTGTCAACCTTCCAGCCGGCGTGTGCCAGCCAGCCCAGGTGAACCTCGAGGACCTGGCCGATGTTCATACGACGCGGCACACCGTGGGTGTTAAGCAAAATGTCCACCGGGGTGCCGTCTTCCATGAACGGCATATCCTCTGGCGGCAGGATCTTGCCCACAACACCCTTGTTGCCGTGGCGGCCGGCCATCTTATCGCCGTCCTGGATCTTGCGCTTCTGGGCCACGTAGACGCGAATCATCTCGTTGACGCCAGGGGCCAGATCGTCATCATCGTCGCGGGAGAAGCGAGCAACGCCAATGACCTTGCCTACCTCACCGTGCGGGACCTTCATGGAGGTATCGCGGACCTCGCGGGCCTTCTCACCGAAGATGGCGCGCAGCAGGCGCTCCTCCGGGGTCAGCTCGGTCTCACCCTTCGGGGTGACCTTGCCCACCAGGATGTCGCCGGCGCGGACGTCGGCACCGATGCGGATGATGCCGCGCTCGTCCAGGTCGCTCAGGACGTCCTCGGAGACGTTCGGGATCTCGCGGGTGATTTCCTCGGCGCCCAGCTTGGTATCGCGAGCATCGATCTCGTGCTCCTCGATGTGGACGGAGGTCAGGATGTCCTCTTCCACGATGCGCTGGTTGAGGATGATGGCGTCCTCGTAGTTATGGCCTTCCCACGGCATGAAGGCAACCAGCAGGTTGCGGCCGAGGGACATCTCACCATTGTGGGTTCCCGGGCCATCGGCCAGAACCTGGCCGGCCTCTACGCGCTCGCCCATAGAAACCAGCGGGGTCTGGTTGTAGTTGGTGCCCTGGTTGGTGCGCTCGAACTTGCGCAGGATGTAGGTATCGCGCTGGCCCTCATCATCCATGATGGTGATGACATCAGCGGTGACGTTTTCTACCACACCGGCCTTCGGGGTGATGACAACGTCGCCAGCGTCGTACGCAGCGCGCTGCTCCATGCCGGTACCCACCAGCGGAGCCTCGGAGCGCACCAGCGGCACGGCCTGCTTCTGCATGTTCGCACCCATCAGAGCACGGTTAGCATCGTCGTGCTCCAAGAACGGAATCATGGCGGTACCCACGGAAACCATCTGGCGCGGGGAGACGTCAACGTAGTCCACACCGGAGGCATCGGTAAGTCCGATATCGCCGTCCTTCAGGCGAACCTCAATACGCTCGCCGGTGAGGTTGCCCTCTGCGTCCTGCTCGACCTCGGCCTGAGCAATAGCGAAGCGGTCCTCTTCATCGGCGGTGAGGTACTCCACCTGGTCGGTGATCTTGCCGTCCACAACCTTGCGGTACGGGGTCTCAATGAAGCCGAAAGCATTCACGCGGGCGTAGGACGCCAGCGCACCAATGAGGCCAATGTTCGGGCCCTCAGGAGTCTCAATCGGGCACATACGGCCGTAGTGAGAAGCGTGAACGTCTCGCACCTCAATGCCGGCGCGCTCACGAGACAGACCGCCTGGGCCCAGCGCGGACAGGCGACGCTTGTGGGTCAGGCCGGACAGCGAGTTGTTGTGGTCCATGAACTGGGACAGCTGCGAGGTACCGAAGAACTCGCGGATAGCAGCAGAGACCGGGCGCACGTTAATCAGGGAGGTCGGAGTGATGGACTCCGCATCCTGGGTGGTCATGCGCTCGCGCACAACGCGCTCCATGCGGGACAGGCCCACACGGACCTGGTTCTGGATGAGCTCACCCACGGTGCGCAGGCGACGGTTACCAAAGTGGTCGATGTCGTCCGTGTGCAGGGAGATCATCTCACCGTTCGGCGCCTTCATCTCGCGCTCGCCTACGTGCAGGCGGACCAGGTACTCGAGGGTGACGGCAATGTCTTCCTCGGTCAGGGTCATCAGACCATCGTGGTCGCCGCCGAGCCCCAGCTTGCGGTTGACCTTGTAGCGGCCGACCTTAGCCAGGTCGTAACGCTTTGCGCGGAAGAAGGAGTTATCCAGCAAGGACTGAGCCAGCTCGCGGGTGGGCTGCTCGCCTGGGCGCTGCTTACGGTAAATCTCCAGCAGTGCCTCATCGGTGTTCGCTACACCGTCAGACTCCAGGGTCGACATCATGAGCTCGGAGAAGCCGAAGCGATCCTTGATCTGCTCCTCGCTCCAGCCCAGTGCCTTAAGCAGCACGGTTACCGGCTGGCGGCGCTTGCGGTCAATGCGCACGCCGACGGTGTCGCGCTTGTCGACGTCGAACTCCAACCATGCACCGCGGGAAGGAAT
Source organism: Corynebacterium sp. MSK195 (assembly GCF_030228885.1). NCBI lineage: Bacteria > Bacillati > Actinomycetota > Actinomycetes > Mycobacteriales > Corynebacteriaceae > Corynebacterium > Corynebacterium sp. MSK195. The sequence continues at coordinate 175,450 of NZ_JASPGT010000002.1, forward strand.
AACCTTCACGGAGTGCAGCGGGCGCTCGGTGGACTTATCGATCGAACGATCGAAGTACACGCCCGGGGAGCGCACCAGCTGAGAGACGACGACGCGCTCGGTACCGTTCACGATGAACGTGCCCATATCCGTCATGATCGGGAAATCGCCGATGAAGACGGTCTGCGACTTAATCTCTTGGGTGTCGTTATTAATAAACTCTGCGGTCACGTACAGCGGCGCGGAGTAGTTGATGTCCTTTTCCTTGCACTCATCCACGGTGTTCTTCACCGGTTCAAAGCGCGGCTCCGACAAGGACAGGGACATATTGCCCGAGTAGTCCTCAATCGGCGAGAGCTCTTCAAGGATATCCTCGAGGCCGCTCGTCACGCGGGCGTCATCGCCGCGCTCAGCCTGCTCGCGCTCGCGCCACTCCGGCGCGCCGACGAGCCAATCAAAGGAATCAAGTTGTACGTCAAGGAGACCCGGCAGGGCGATAGGCTCGCTGATTTTTGCAAACGAGTATCGCTTCGGGGCTCCGGGGATATTGGCCACTGACTTGGTCTGGCGGGAGACTGCCAAGATGGGTCCTTCCAGCACCTCACGCGGATTGCCTGCTCGCCCTGGCCGACGAGCCGCAAAACCGCTGGTAATTCTAGCATTCGGTCTGCTGTGGAGTGTCTGGGTTCAGAATGCACAAAATCACCTTGTCAAGTCGGTTTTGCCATCACCGGCCTGAAAGGCTAAATGTGCACCGAAGATCCAGATTCCAGCGCAACGAAACAGCTTATAGGAAAAGACCTGCCATGTAAAGACACACCACTCTTGGGGCGTGTCGCTACCGCGCTAGGGGGCAAGCTCGCGCTCGCCACGGCGCTAACGCGTCCACGTCGCGCGACTGTGCGCGACAACCACCGAGCACCCTACCACTAAAATCTCAATACACCGCAACCCCGGCGGTGATTTTGTTTTCCAGCTGCGCTTTTACCGGCTCGCCGGCACCGCGCTTCCACCGATGCGTCCGCGGTTATGGCGCGAGCGGGCATGCTTATTCTTGCCGCCAAATAGACCGAGTGCGCCTATGATTCCGAGCAGGGTCAACAGTGCGCCGAGGCCGATGGCAACCCACCGCACGATTTCCGCTACGCGGTCGTGCGGGAAATCTGCCGCCTCTTTGAGCAGCGCCTGCTGGTCCTCTTCAGAGGTAGAGCCATTAAAGACGAAAGCGCGCTCGCGGCCCACGCCCTCGCGGTCCGCGTAGTAATCATCGATATCCATATCCATGCCCACCACGAGGCCGGTTTGTTGGTCCACGTAGAAGTCGCGGCTGCCGGAGTGGGTCAGGTAGCCCTGCTCCTCGCCGCCGTCTTCCTTGGGCAGGCTGGTGGTATTGCCATCGGCCGCAAATAGCTGCGCGACGTTGGTCGGCTCAATTTCTTGGTGGTAGCGGTAGACCGTGCGGCCGTCCATCGTGGTTTCTTCTTCAAAGACCGCATCGACGGCCTTGCGCAGCGTCGGGTCAAAGACCGGGTAGTTGGTCTTCTCTGCGCCTGCTGGGAACTTAAGCCAGTAGCCATCCACCGTGACTTTATCCGAAGGCGTAGCAAGCGTATGGCTAAGCGACGCCTCCTCCAGCGCCTCACCACTCAAGCGGTCCACCGGGTAGCTCCATACCTGGGCCTGGCTCAGGTCATTGAGGCCCTTCCCCTCGCCGCGCATGCGGGTCTCACCGATGCGCACGGTGGCCTTCTCATCGTCCGAGGGCTCTTGGATATCCATGTTGATTTGGTACGTCATGGGGCCCGAATACGGCGTAGTGCCGTCCTTGGACAGCTGCTGCGAATCCGCAGAATCATCGTGCAGTGTCCACGTACTGTTTTTCAGGTTCAGCGGCAGCCGCGGGGAGTAATCCAAAAACGCCGGCGCCACAATACCGGCGGCGATGAGCGCGACGCCGAGGCCTAGGAGCAGGACGGAAAAAATGCGGGACTTAGGCAGCATGGGGGCTAATTCTACAGCCCGTGGCGGCGATTCCCTGTTTCTACAGGCCGCCCCGCCACGCCGGAATGGTTTTAGGCCGTCTGCGTATTCCAAGCGATGATGCTGCTCGTATCCGTGGTCTGCCGCGCGCACCAGAGATCAAACTCTTCTTGCAGCCCCAGCCAAAACTCTGCCGAATTGCCAAAATACGCGGAAAGACGGAGTGCCATTTCCGCACTAATCCCAATGCGCCCACGCACCAGCTTGGAAATTTGAGACTTGGAGCTAAAAATATCCTTGGCTAAGCGGTATTGAGTCAGTCCGAGCGGCTCCAGAAACTCCTCGCGCAGGACCTCCCCAGGGTGTGGAACGGGGACGATATCCGAGGCTTCCTCTCCCTCATTTGTGATAATCGATGAAGTCAACGTCCACAGCTCCTTTCCCTGTCCACCGGAAGACTACTCGCCACTGCGCATTAACATGGATGGAATAAAATCCGTCCCACTGCCCTTTCAACCTTTCTAAGTGATTCGCTGGTGGAATCCTCAAATCGGCAAGAGAGGCTGCTCGGTCAATCATGATGAGTTTGCGGCGCAGTATTCTTCGCAGTTCAGGGGGCACGTACTTTGGCGCCTTACCATCTGTGTGAAAGCGCTCTAAGCTACCCCTCCTGAACTCCACAATGCCATAGTGTCACACTTTGACACTATTGGCCATTGCTGTACTACCCGCATTGCGCCCGCGAGTATAAAACGAGGAAACCCCCAGCTCCCACCGCGCAGCGGTAAGAGTGGGGGGTTGAAAGCGTAAAGCTCAGTGAAATTACTTGAGCTCGACGGAAGCGCCAGCCTCTTCCAGCTTGGTCTTAGCAGCCTCAGCGTCGTCCTTGGAAGCGCCCTCGAGGATAGCCTTAGGAGCACCCTCGACCATTTCCTTAGCTTCCTTCAGGCCCAAGCCGGAGACGATTTCGCGGACAGCCTTAATAACGCCAATCTTCTTAGCGCCAGCGTCGGTCAGAACGACGTCGAACTCGGTCTTCTCCTCAGCGGCAGCAGCGCCGCCCTCAGCCGGAGCGCCAGCTGCAACAGCAGCAACCGGAGCAGCAGCCTCAACGTCGAATACCTCTTCAAATTCCTTAACGAACTCGGACAGTTCGATGAGGGTCATTTCCTTGAAAGCTTCAATGAGCTCGTCCTTGGTGAGCTTAGCCATGATGGCAAGTCCTTTCTGTGTTGTGTGTGCGCTGCGCGTGTTTTATGCCGCGCACACGGTGTTGTAATTGTGCGTCTTTTGTGACGACTTAAGCTTCTGCTTCCTTCTTGTCCTGCAGGGCTGCGACGGTGCGTACAGCCTTGGTTGCAGGAGCGTTGAAGAGAGCGGCTGCCTTCGCCATAGAACCCTTCATAGCGCCAGCCAGCTTTGCGAGGGTGGTCTCGCGGTTGTCCAGCTTGGCGATGGCCTCAACCTGGTCGGCAGACAGTGCGTTGCCGTCCATGTAGCCACCCTTGATGATGAGTGCCTTGTTGTCATCAGCGAACTTGGTGATGACCTTCGCAGCATCCACTGCCTCGCCCTTGATGAACGCAATTGCGGTCGGGCCAGTCAGCAAATCATCAAGACCTTCGATGCCAGCTTCCTTGGCAGCGATCTTGAAAAGGGTGTTCTTGGCGACGGAGTATTCAACGTCAAAGCCCAGATCGTTACGCAGCTCCTGCAGCTGGGATACGGTCAGGCCGCGGTACTCGGTCAATACGACAGAGTTAGCGCCAGCCAGCTTCTCCTTCAGCTCTGCCAGGTCTGCAGTGTTCTTTGGGTTTGCCATTGTCTCTCGCCTCCTTCCAAAACATCTCTTTTATTATTCCGCCGGGGCCTTCCTCGCTTCGGTTGCCCGAAACATCAAAAGCCCCGTGCAAGAGCACAGGGCGCGCGACATAAGAGAATGCCGCGAATAATCGCAAAGTGTCTCCTGCGTGGGCCGCCTCCTAGGATGGAGAACCTTCGATCCAAATGGATGACCAACGGTCTTCGGTGAACTTTGACTCGGCCGTGAAGTGGCCGTTCAAACTTCGTGGAAAACACTACCTCCCCACCCGCGGTTTCTCCAAATCGCCGTTTCCTCCGCGTAGGATGGCCGCCATGACCTGCCTCATGTGGTTCCGCGATGACCTGCGCCTGCACGATAACCAGGCCCTTTCCCGCGCGGCCGAGGCCGCCTCGCTTGGCGACGCCCCCTTGGTCGCCGTCGTCCTCGACGAACCTGCCTATCCCGGCCCCCGCCCACGTGGCGCCACGACTCGCTCCTAGTCCATACTCCCTACCTTCCACCCGCTTCGGGGAGAGGCTGCCTGCATGGCGGCAAAAAGAAATCTCCCGCGACCCACGCATTGACTTTGTAATGGGTGCCTACTGCATTGAAGACGAGGTTATCCTGCGCCGCGAACTGGACTTCCCGGATGGCATTGCCGTGGGAGATACCCTTGTCATTCCGAATACAGACGGATATTTTATGCACATCCTGGAGTCTGCTTCACACCAAATTCCTTTGGCACGCAACGTCTACTTCGATGGCGGCGAATGGGCACCAGACGATATTGACGCCACATAACTACCGGCGGTTCACAACATAGAAAAAGGGCTTCGAGGAATTCCTCGAAGCCCTTTAACTTTGAACGCAGTGCGTTAGGACTGCTTACGCGGTGTAATCCTTAACCACGGAACCGTCAACCGGGATGCCCGGGCCGGAGGTGGTGGAGATGGTAGCGCGCTTGATGTAGATGCCCTTAGCGGAAGAAGGCTTCAGGCGCTGGATCTCGTCCATGAGAGCGCCGTAGTTCTCAGCCAGCTTCTCAGCATCGAAGGATGCCTTGCCGATGATGGCGTGCAGGTTAGCAGCCTTATCAACACGGAAGGAGATCTTGCCGCCCTTAACCTCAGAGATTGCCTTAGCAACGTCTGCGGTAACGGTGCCGGTCTTCGGGTTCGGCATCAGACCACGTGGGCCCAGGACGCGAGCAACGCGGCCAACCTTGGCCATCTGATCCGGGGTAGCGATAGCAACGTCGAAGTCGATGTTGCCCTCGTTGATCTGCTCGATCAGTTCAGCGGTGCCGACGATGTCAGCGCCAGCTTCCTGAGCGGCGGTAGCCTTCTCGCCCTCAGCGAAGACAGCAACGCGAACGTCCTTACCGGTGCCGTTAGGCAGGGAAACGGTGCCGCGAACCAGCTGGTCAGCCTTGCGCGGGTCAACGCCCAGGCGGAAGACGACGTCAACGGTGGCGTCGAAGTTCTTGGAGGAGGTCTCCTTGGCCAGCTTGGTAGCCTCGATCGGACGGTACAGGCGGGACTTATCAACCAGTTCCGCAGCGGCCTTATAAGCCTTAGACTTGGTGCTCATTTAACAATTCCTTTTCTGGATTGGTGTGGTGTTCGGCGGGCCGTAGCTGGCCCTACCACATAAAGTTTTTACTTCTCCGGTGCGCCATCAACGGTGATGCCCATGGAGCGGGCGGTACCGGCGATGATGCGAGCGCCGTTCTCGATGTCACGTGCGTTCAGGTCCGCAAACTTGGTCTCTGCGATTTCCTTGCACTGATCCCAAGACACAGAACCGACCTTGTCGGTGTGTGGGACGCCGGAGCCCTTCTGGATACCAGCGGCCTTGAGCAGCAGCTTAGCTGCCGGCGGGGTCTTCAGCTTGAAGTCGAAGGAACGGTCCTCGTAGACGGTGATCTCAACCGGAACCACGTTGCCACGCTGGTTCTCGGTAGCGGCGTTATAAGCCTTGCAGAACTCCATGATGTTGACGCCGTGGGCACCCAGTGCCGGGCCAACTGGCGGTGCCGGGTTAGCGGCGCCTGCCTCGATCTGCAGCTTGATGAAGCCGGATACCTTCTTCTTAGGAGCCATCGAATTACCTCTTTCCTGTGTTACCGGGATGTCCGCCACGATGAATAACGGGATCCCGTCCGGATGCTCACCTTCAGTGGGCCACCGGAGGATGAAACGTTTTCTTATACGCACGCCAAAAGGCGCACGGCGTTCCAGTTTAGAACACCGTGCGCCCTGCACAAAATCACTTTTTAGGAGATGCGCTCGATCTCGGTCGGCGACAGCTCCACCGGGGTCTCGCGGCCAAAGATGGACACCAGGCCCTGCATCTTGCCGGTCTCCGGGTCGATCTCGGAAATGGTGGCGGATACAGCGGCCAGCGGGCCGGACAGGATGGTCACTGCCTCGCCCACCTCGAAGTCGTGCGCATACTTCTTGGCCACTTCCTTCTCCGGCATAGCCACAACCTGCTCGCCCTCTGCCTCGTTCGGGGCAGCATCGCCCTTGGTGGACGGCGCCTCGTTGGGCATCAGGAACTTAGCTACGTCGCGGGTCTTGACCGGGGTGGCGTTGCCCTCGTTGCCCACGAAGGAGGTCACGCCTGGGGTTTCGCGGATGACGGACCATGCGGCGTCGTTAAGCTCTGCACGCACCAAGACGTAGCCCGGTAGCAGCTTGCGCTTCACAATTTTCTTCTTGCCGTCCTTGGTCTCCAGGACCTGCTCAATAGGAACAACGACCTCGAAGATGGAATCTTCTACCTCGAGGGTCTGGGCACGCATGTCCAGGTTGGTCTTTACCTTGTTTTCGTAGCCGGAGTAGCACTGGATGATGTACCACTGGCCCGGCTGCTTCTTCAGCTCGCGGGTAAAGGCGCGCAGGCGCTTGCGGTAGGCGGCATCCTCGGACTCGTCTTCGCCGGCCTCAGGGGCTGCGCCCTCGGCCTCTGCTTCGGTCGCTGCCGGTTCCGCCGCGTCGGTGGACTCGCCTGCAGCGTCGGTGGACTCAGCCGTTCCTTCAGCTTCTTCCGCTGCCGGAGCGGCTGGGGTAGCGTCCTCTTGCTGTGCTTCTTCTACGGAGCTAGCGTGCTCTGCCGCCTGCTCCTGCACGTTAGACTGCATTGCCTCTTCCAGGGAGGTGCCTACGGTTTCGACGTTGTTCTCGTCGCTCATAATTCTTACTCCAAAAATTCCTCGGCGCGTTGCGTAGGACCAGCCTACCCGCCCGCGTATGGGCAAAAAGTATCCCGCCGTTCCTTTAAGCGGAAACAGCGGGATAAAAGATTATGCGCCTATCTTACTAATCTGAGAGAACCTGCTCAACTCCGAGACCAGCCAGGGTGTCAACGCCCCAGACCAATACGGTCAGCACGATAAGGAACGCAAAGGTAATGAGGGTGTACTGCAGCATTTCCTTAGCGGTAGGCCACACCACCTTCTTCATCTCGGATGCGACCTCGCCCGGGAAGGCGGCTACGCCGCCACCTGGGGTGTCATCGTGGTTCTTATCCTCTACGCGGACGACGTGCTTATCGGCGTAGTCCGCGGAGGACGTGGTAGCCGCACCAGAGAGCTGACGCTTACCGGTCGGGCGCGGTGCACCCGAATTCTTCGGCTGCTGCTCATCGCTCACAGCTAACCCTCCTTGGGAACTAAATCTAATAGGGCGCTTAACGCGCACCTCCATAACTTTGTCAACCCTAGCAAAGCTTGCACAGCATGAAAAGCTGACCACGGCATTTGCAAGGCGTGGCCTTGACAACATGTGGGCGGGCTAAGCGCCACGAAGAAAATAGGGCATGAAGAAACCCCGCCACCTGAGGTGACGGGGTTTACTATGCAGGGGCGACAGGACTCGAACCTGCAACCTACGGTTTTGGAGACCGTTGCGCTACCAATTGCGCCACGCCCCTATTCTTTTATTCCTTGATGCCTCAGCATCAAGCGTTGAAGACCTTACCAGAGCCATAGTTCCAATCCGAAACTAGGCACAGCCTAGACTGTCTTCAGCGCGGTAATAAAAAGCGCCCTGCGGGCGCCTTTCTTTCCCGGTAGCGATGGCGAGAATTGAACTCGCGACACAGCGATTATGAGTCGCTTGCTCTACCACTGAGCTACACCGCCATATTCACCTTGGGGGAATTTCTTCCTCCGAACATGAATGGAGCCCCCTGACAGAATCGAACTGTCGACCTTTTCCTTACCATGGAAACGCTCTGCCGACTGAGCTAAGGGGGCACATCCTAGCGTTGAACACATCGCTATTTCGTTGTGCTCTCCGTTGCGGACTCCAATAATCTAACCCGCTTTCAACGTTTTACACAAATCGCCACGTCAGAGCGTAAAAACGCATAGTCCTTGTAACACCTTTTCGCGGCTTTTGAAGGCAGTTGAATGAACGGCATGGCAGACCACTCCTGCGGGCTGCCCGGCCACGCCTCCTACCGTGCGCCAGCAGCCGCGCGAAGGCATGTGGATTGGGGGTGTGGGAAAAAGGGGCGTCGGCAAGCGTGGCACTGCTCACCGCAGGCAGTGACCTCGGCACGGACGCTGGTGGCTGAGTCCAGTGAGGCTTTCCGCAGTGGTTGAAAAGCTGCAAATAAGGCCATTGATTCGAGGCCCTGAGGGTTTAAGCTTGGTGTGTAAAATCCCACACCCCATACCGAGGAGCGCAGATATGTCCGCCACCGATATTGCCACCCCACACATCAATCCGCATGGCGCACCCATTGCGGAAACCATCCTCCTGCCCGGTGACCCGCTGCGCGCGAAGTTCATCGCCGAGAACTTCCTGGAAGATACCGTCCAGTTCAACGGTGTGCGCAATATGCTGGGGTTTACCGGCACTTTTAACGGCAAGCCCGTCTCCGTCATGGGCTCCGGCATGGGCATTCCCTCCATCGGCATCTACTCCTGGGAACTCATCCACAACTACGGCGTAAAGAAGCTCATCCGCGTTGGTTCCATTGGCGCCATGCAGGAAGACATTGAGCTGCACGATGTCATCGTCGCATCGTCCGCCTCCACCGATTCCAACTTCTTGAGCCAGTACAACCTGCCGGGCAGCTACGCCCCCACCGCCTCGTGGAAGCTCCTCAAGGCTTTGGTGGATCAGGCCGAAAAGCAGCAGGCCCACATCCACGTAGGCAATATTTTGAGCTCGGATATCTTCTATAACTTTGACCAGAGCGTTAACGAGCGCTGGGCGCATATGGGTGTGCTCGGCGTAGAGATGGAATCTGCAGCGCTCTATGCCACCGCGGCTGAGGCCGGCGTCGACGCGCTGGGGCTTTTCACCGTCTCCGACAACCTGGTGCACGATACCCACCTCTCCGCGGAAGAGCGCCAGACCGCCTTCCGCACCATGATTGAACTCGCGCTTCCGCTCAACGCGCTCGACTAAAAGGATCCCCTCCCCCGTGACTTCCACCCACCCCACCGCTTCCCCGCAGGACAAGCGGCCAGGCTCCGCGGTAAACCCCAAGGTTGCCGTACCTATCCTGCTCTTTGTCTTCGTCTTCTCGCTGGTTATCGATAACGGCTTTAAGACGATGACCATGCCGATCGCTGAGGCGCTCGACATCTCCGATACCACCGCTTCCCTCCAGGCTTCCCTCGCCGGCGTGATTATCGGCATCGGCGCCGTGGTCTACGCCGCGTTGGCGGATTCCATCTCCATCCGCAAGCTCATGCTCACCGGCGTTGTCCTCATCGCCGTGGGCTCGCTTTTGGCCTTCGCCTTTTCCAGCTTCTGGCCCATGGTGCTCACCGGCCGCCTCATCCAAACCACTGGCCTTGCCGCCGCGGAGACGCTGTATGTCATTTACGTGACCAAGCACTTGAGCGAGGCCGATCAAAAGACCTACCTCGGCTTTTCTACGGCCGCCTTCCAAGCCGGGCTGCTCATCGGCGCGTTGACCTCCGGCTTTATTTCCACCTATGTCTCATGGACGGCGATGTTCCTCATCCCGCTCATCCTCATCCTGGCCATCCCGCCGATTATCAAGCTAGTGCCAGAAGATGAAGCTGTGGAAGGCCACCTCGACGCCCTAGGCCTGTTTTTCATCGCGGTCTTCGCCACCGGCCTGACCATGTTCATGCAGGAATTCAATTGGGCATGGCTCATCTTCGCTCTCCTTGGCGTCGTGGGCTTCATCATCCACATCGGCCGCGCCAAGCACCCCGTGGTCACCCCGGAGTTCTTTACTAACGGCCGCTACGTGTGGACCATCCTCATGGTCTTCTTTGTCTACTCCACCCAGATGGGCTTTATCTTCCTGCTGCCATTTGCCGCACACGACCTGCATGGCATGAACATCGATAAGGCCTCCCTGTTGATGATCCCGGGCTATATTTGCGCCATCCTCATCGGCATTTTCTCCGGCAAGATCGGTGCGGTTTTATCCTCTCGCGCCACCATCTACACCGCCTTCGCCCTGGTCGCCGGCGCGCTGGTGGCGGCCGCGCTCTTTGTGCAGCTTCACGTCGCCGTACTCATTCTGGCCATCGTGGCCTTCGCCTCCGGCTTTGCGCTGATGTACGCCCCGCTGGTCAATACCGCGCTGCGCAATATCACCGCCGCCAAGTCCGGCATCGCCATCGGCTTTTATAACCTGACCATCAATATCGCCATCCCGCTGGGCATTGCCTATACGGCAAAGCTGCAGGACCTCACCAGCTATAACACCGTGCTGTGGATCCTGGCAGCCGTCGCCGCCATCGGCATTGCCCTGTACGTCGTCTCTGACCTCAAGATGGCCCGTTCCGAATCCCGTCTCACCCGCTAAGGAGACCAATTATGACTTCCCGCACCGACGTTGCGTCCATCATCGATCACACCCTGCTCAAGCCGGAGGCCACCCCGGAACAATTCCGCGCCTTGGTGAATGAGGCGGCCGAGCTGGGCACCTATTCCGTCTGTGTTTCCCCGTCCGCCCTGCCTATCGAGGTTCCTGATTCGCTGCATATTGCCACCGTCGTGGGCTTTCCTTCCGGTGCCGTAAAGCCGGAGATTAAGGCCGCTGAGGCAGCCCGCGCAGTTGCTGATGGCGCCGAAGAGGTGGACATGGTCATCAATATCCCGCTGGCAATCGAAGGCCGCGCCGAGGATCTGCAGGCCGAAATCCAGGCCGTGCGCGATGCCATTCCCGGCAAGGTTCTCAAGGTCATCATCGAGTCTGCCGCGCTTTCCGACGACGCCATTGTCCTCGCCTGCAAGGCCGCTGCAGCCGCCCAGGCGGACTTTGTCAAGACCTCCACTGGTTTCCACCCGGCCGGCGGCGCCTCCGTACACGCCGTTAAGCTCATGCGCGAGACCGTAGGCGACAAGCTGGGCGTGAAGGCCTCTGGCGGCATCCGCACCGCCAAGGATGCCTTGGCCATGATTGAGGCCGGCGCAACCCGCCTGGGCCTGTCTTCCTCCGCCCAGATCCTCGAGGAGCTCTAAGCCATGTCACAGGCCGCCACCGTGGATTATGACTACGCCCGCACCTGGGCCGAACACGACCCCGATCCGGATACCGCCCGCCAGGTGATGACCTGGATTGAAGAGGGCAATACCGACGAGCTCGCCGCCGCCTTTGCCGGCCCCCTCGCATTCGGCACCGCAGGCCTGCGCGCCGCCATGGGCGCGGGCGAGTCCCGCATGAATCGCGCCGTGGTCATCCGCACCACCTATGGGCTTCTCTCCTGGCTCAAACAGCACGTGGACACCCCAGTGGTAGCCATTGGTTGCGATGCCCGCCACGGCTCCGCGCAGTTCCAGCGCGATGCCGCACAGGTCATCTCCGCGGCCGGCGGCAAGGCCTTGGTTCTGCCAGCGCAGAACCCCACTCCGCTGACCGCCTTCACGGTCCGCTCGCTCAAGGCGGATGCCGGCATTATGGTCACTGCCTCGCATAACCCGCCGGCCGATAATGGCTACAAGGTCTACCTGGGCGGCCGCATCGCCACCGGCCCGGCAGAAGGCGTGCAGCTGATTTCGCCCGCCGATGCCGAAATCGCCGCCGCCATCGCCGCGGCACCCCATGCCGATGAGATCCCGCTATCCACCGAGAACATCGCGGACGTCGATACCCGCGCCGAGTACCTCGACCGCGCCGCACAGCTCGTGGGCGCACATACCGATGTCACCATCGCGCTGACCGCCATGCACGGCGTCGGTGCCGCCTTGGGCGAAAAGCTCCTCACCCGCTGCGGGTTCCGCGTCTCCCTGGTTCCTGAGCAGGCCCAACCGGATCCTGATTTCCCCACCGTCTCCTTCCCCAATCCGGAAGAGCCTGGCGCCCTCGACTTGGGTATCCGCCACGCTGAGGATATCGGCGCCGATATTCTAATCGCTTACGACCCCGACGCCGACCGCTGCGCCGCCGCCGTGCCCACTTCCTCGGGCACGTGGCGCCAGCTCACCGGCGATGAAACCGGCGCCCTTTTGGGCGATTACCTTGCCCGCCAGGGTGCGACAGGCAACTTCGCCAACTCGCTCGTCTCTTCCCGCCTGCTCGGGCGCATCGCCGCCCACTACGGCCTCGGCCACGAAGAGACCCTCACCGGTTTCAAGTGGATCGCCCGCACCCCAGACCTCGCGTTTGGTTATGAGGAAGCCATTGGTTTCTGCCCCGACCCCACCGCTGTCCGCGACAAAGACGGCGTCGCTACCTCCGTAGTGCTCGCCAGCCTCGCGGCCGAGTGCAAGGCCGCAGGAACCACCTTGCTAGAGCGCCTGGAAGGCATCTACGCCACCGTGGGTGCCCTCTACACCCAGCCGCTGACCTTCCGCGTCGATGACCTCAGCATCATCGCCCAAGCGATGGATAAGGTCGCTTCCACCCCGCCCACTGAACTGGCTGGCTCCCCCGTAGCAAAGGTGGAGAAATTCGCCCAAGGCTCCAAGTTCTTCACCACCAACGATGATCGTGTCATCGTGCGCCCTTCCGGCACCGAGCCGAAACTCAAGTGCTACCTCGAATCCCCCGACGCCGACCGCCTCGATGCTATTGCAGCCGACCTGCGCGCCTACTTCGGGATCTAAACCCCTCCCCGCTCCGCGCTCTCTAGCTGGTCCTTCCGAGATTGCTTAGGGCCAATGAGAGTGCGGACTAGTGGGCTTGCTGCCGCCAGTCCCACGACAACGGGGCATCAAGGTTGGAAAGGCTATTTACGCCAGGGAGCGCTCCTCCAACTGGTGGGAAATCGCTGCGTTTATTTTCCGGTGCGCCCGATAACTGCGAGTCCGATTGCGCAGATGCGCTTGCTGCGCTGCCTGCGCTACTCGCTGGCTTTGAAAAAGGTGAATCTCGTTTACCCCGTCCAGCATCGTTCGGATCTTCTTCATATTCCATATCCTATCGCTAATCCCCATACCTTCATCTCTACAGTGACGTCCTGTGACTGATGGTATGGCTACCGAGCACGTCTGTTGGTACACAGCGCCTCAGAAAGGTGTAGTTTGCTGGTCTTGAAGGCCAAGATGAGAGGAGTTAGATGAGTACAGGACCCCACCATTCATCCTTAACAGTTTTGCTAAAGATTGCAGTTGGTATTTCACTATTGCTCTGCCTCGGCTATTTCATTGGCGGTTTGAATGCGGTATACGTGGCCAAGGCCCTAGCGGAATCGGATTCCACCTCATTGCCAGATATTTCTCGTAGGTTAGGAAATGGATTTTTCTACTTCAAGATCGGCGGGGTATTCCTAGCTGTATTCCTCGTCGGTGCCTATGCGATGTTCCACAAGGCTCAAGGCTCCCGCAGACAGGAGCCCTGCCGGTAGCATCCGGGTTAAGTAGCAAAAAGTGTGTCTGAGTTACAGCGATCTTGCTGCTCAGGCTGGGTAAATCGGGCGGATATAAGGTCTTTATGCTTATATCCGCCCGTTTCGTGTTCAATCCATCGGAATGGCACCCGCATGTGCTAGCCGGGGGTTGGTGTGCTTTCCGGGTGAGTAAAAACAGACCACGATGCCCGGTATGTGCTGGGCAAATGAAGAAAAACGGAACCACATCCAAAGGCACAACTAGGTGGCGGTGCAAAGACCCGAACTGCGGCAGCTCCACGACACGAACTCGCACCGATCTCACGCAGGCCCGCAACTTTAAAGCCTTCGTCTCTTATGTCACCTCCACAGCGACGTTGTCTGAACTCGCCGGGCAACAAAGGGTGAGTCGTTGGACACTTGATCGCCGATTCGAACCGTTTTGGCTCATCGACGTCCCCAACGACGGTGCCCCGCAGCGCGTCTACGATCAGATCTTCATCGACGGCACCTACACCGCGGCTGGCTGCCTACTTGTGGCAGCCAGCCGCGACCACGTCATTGCGTGGCACTGGACCAAACACGAAACAGCCCACGCATACACGCAGCTACTTCGCAAAATCGCCGAGCCACTCTGCGTCGTCCTCGACGGCGGACAAGGCGCACTCACCGCGATTAAAGCCTGCTGGCCAAACGTGATGATTCAGCGTTGTCTCGTCCACGCACAACGCGTCATCCGCCGCTACACCACCTCACGGCCGCGCACCGACGCTGGCAAAACCATCTACGCACTGGCGCTGAAACTAACCCGTGTCACCACGCTCGACCAGGCACGGGAGTGGACGCTACGCCTGCACGACTTCGGTCAGGTATTCAAAGCATTCCTCAACGAGAAAACACCCGTGCCAAAAGAACGCCGAACACCCAATAACCAGTGGGAATGGACTCATCTACGGGTACGCAAAGCCTACAACTCACTGCTGCACCTCTCGCGCAACAATTGGCTGTTTACCTACCTTAAGCCACCACCGAATGCGCTTGATCCTAACCGCTGGGCTTCAACGACAAACAGTCTTGAAGGCGGCATAAACGCCCAGCTCAAACGCATCGCCGATGCGCACCGAGGCAGGTCTGGGGAACGTCAACGAAAAATGCTTGAGTGGTACCTCCACACCAAAAAGCAACTGCCTGACGATCCGCTAAATATCGCCAGGCAGTGCAATTATGGCCAAGATCAACTCGCCAAAGTCAACGATCTTGCCGAAGAAGACCACAACAAAGCCGACCAAGAAACAGGCCGACCAGCCTTCTACGACAACGCTATCCCAACCGAGTACGAACACTCGATAGGAATCAGAAAAGGCCCCATGAAGTAACTAACCGTGTACCCGCCCCGCAACACGCCGAACGGACACACATTCTGCTACTTAACCCTAGCATCCGCCTCACGGCTGCAGGAACGACGAAACCCCGCAAGCTTTTGCTTGCGGGGTTCTTTCTGTGCCAGGTAGAAGATTCGAACTTCTGAAGGCAATGCCGGCGGATTTACAGTCCGCTCCCTTTGGCCGCTCGGGCAACCTGGCATGCACTGTGTGGTGCGAGTAAGTACTTTACTACGAACCACCCTCCCACCTACAAATCGCCAGCGCATGGGGGAAGAATGGGCGGGAAAAGAGGGGGCATCGCCAAGCAGCTAGCCCACGCGGCGCACGGTGTAATCCGCCAGTTGGCGCAGGGCCTGGCTCGCGGAGTTCTCCGGTAGCACGGCAAGCTGCTCCTCCACCGTCCGCAGGTAGGCATTGATGTCCTCCAGCGCCTTCTGACGGCCGCCAGACTGGTGCAGGAGCTCGATGGCGCGCTCCACCTCGGCGTCGGAATGCAGCGGGCCAGTAAGCAACTCACGCAGCTTGTCGCCCACTTCGCCCTCTTCCTCCAAGGCGTAGAGAACCGGCAGGGTAAAGACGCCCTCGCGCAGGTCCGTGCCCGGGGTCTTGCCGGACTCCTTGGGATCGGAGAAGATGTCGATGACATCGTCCACAATCTGGAAGATCATGCCGATGGCACCACCAATGCGGTGCAGGGCTGCGGCATGCTCGGCCGAGGCACCGGAGTGGTAGGCACCCAGGTAGCCAGCAGAGGCGATGAGCACCGCGGTCTTTTCACGGATAACGGCCGTGTAGTGCTCCACGGCATTGGCCTCACCCGCGCCGATGGTCTCGCGCATCTGGCCGGTCACCAGCTCTTCAAAGGTATCGGCAAAGTGGCCCACGGTGTGGGTATCCAGCTCACTCATCAGGCGGGAGGCATGCGCCAAGAGCGCATCGCCGGCGAGGATGGCCACGGAATTATTCCATCGCGAATTGGCAGATTCCACGCCGCGGCGGCGGTCCGCCTCATCCATGACATCGTCATGATAAAGGGTGGCTACGTGCACCATCTCCACGACGGTGGCGGCCTTAACAACCTCTTTGCAGCCCGGACGCGGACCATACTCGGAAGCCAGCAGCGCCATCATGGGGCGAAAGCGCTTGCCACCGGCCTTAGACAGGTGGCTGACCTTGTCCTTTAAGAAGTCCTGGCCGCGGTCGATTTCACTGCGCAGCTTGTCTTCTACTGCTTCCATGCCCGCACCAATGCGCTCGTTGAGCTGCGGATCACCAAGATCCACGTGCGTGGCATGCGATTGACCGTGAGTCATTAAATAGTGTTCCTTGCAACTAAAAGCCAGAGATAATCGATTACCTACCGTAGTCCAAACTGCGCCCCTAAACACACTCGAGGGGTCGAACTCATGCAATGATAGTCCTCATGTCGGAGCAGATCGATTCCCAAACCTATGTCGAGGTCGCCATCATTGGCGCTGGGCCTGCCGGAGCAGCCGCCGCGATTCATGCCGCACGCGCCGGCTATGACACCCTCCTTATTGATTCCGCGACGTTTCCCCGCGATAAAACCTGCGGCGACGGGCTCACCCCGCGCGCGATGCACCAGCTCGATGAGCTCGGCATTGCGGTCAACGCCTCCTATCGCAATCGCGGCCTGAAGCTGCACGGCTACGGCGGCGATATTACCGCGCCTTGGCCGGAGACCTACCCTTCCCAGGTGGGCACGGCCCTGCCGCGCTACCGCTTTGATGCCCTGCTTGCCGACGCCGCTCGGAACGCCGGCGCCACCCTCCTCACCGGCACCCCCGCCACCGATCCCGTGCTCGAGGGCAACCGCGTGACCTCCTTCCGCGTGGGCGAGGCGACCGTGCATGCCAAGTGGGTCATCGTGGCCGATGGCGTGCGCTCTACCTTTGGCAAGAAGCTCGGCCGCACCTGGCACCGCGAGGAGGTCTACGGCATTGCCGCACGCTCCTATGCTTCTTCCACCCATGCCACTGAGCCGTGGATGCACTCCCACGTCGAGCTCAAGGACGAAGAAGGCGATGTGCAGCCCGGCTACGGTTGGATCTTCCCGCTCGGCCCCGAGCTAGGCCAGGTCAACATCGGCCTCGGCGCGCTCTCAACCGCGCAGCGCCCCGCCAAGATCAACACCAAGAAGCTGCTCGAGTTCTACGCCGCCCAACAGCGCCCCGAGTGGGGACTCGGGGAAATTGAGCACGTTACCTCTGCCTTACTGCCCATGGGCGGCGCGGTGTCTAACGTGGCCGGCGCCAATTGGATGATCATTGGTGATGCCGCGGCCTGCATCAACCCCCTCAACGGCGAGGGCATCGATTATGGCTTGGAGACCGCCGCGCTGGCCGTAGGCCTGCTCGGCCCGAAGGATTTCACCCTGGCCTGGCCGGCCGTCTTGCGCGAGCACTACGGCGAGTCCTTCCTCTTGGCCCGCACGGCCGCGCGCCTGTTGACCTACCCGCAGTTCCTACCGCTGGCCGGTCCACTGGCCCTGCGCGGGCCCATCGGCCGCATGCTCATGCCGGCCGCCGCGCGCCTGATGGGCAACCTCATTACTGACGATGACCGCGACCTCATCGCACGCACCTGGCGCGCCGCCGGCCGCACGGTCTCGTCCCTTCGCCGCGATACGCCACTCTGGGATTCGACCGCGGCGTAACCCCTGCTCCCCTAGGCACGGGCGGAGCAGCGCCTAGGCTGGCTTTACCGCCGAGTGCAGCGCCACGATGCCGAAGGTAAGGTTCTGCCAGCCGGCCTCGGCCCAACCATTGCGATTGATAACCGCGGCGAGCTCCTCCTGCCCCGGCCACGCACGAATGGATTCCGCGAGGTAAATATATGCCTCCGGATTAGAAGAGACCAGGCGCGCTACCGGCGGGAGCAGACGCATCAAGTATTCCTTGTACACGGTGCCAAAAATCGGTACCACCGGGGTGGAAAATTCCGCCACCGCAAGGCGCCCGCCCGGCTTGGTCACGCGCGCCATTTCGCGCAGGCCGAGCTCAAAGTCGTGGATATTGCGCAGGCCATAAGAGATGGTCACGGCATCAAAGGTGTTATCCGCAAACGGCAGCTTCATGCCATCGCCAGCCACCTTGGGCACGTCGCGCTCACGCCCGGCGGCCAGCATGCCACGGGAGAAATCACACGCCACGCACCACGCACCGGACTTGGAAAGTTCCACGGTGGACACGGCGGTACCCGCTGCGAGGTCCAGGACCTTTTCGCCCGGCTTAAGGTTCAAACGCTCGCGGGTGCGCTTGCGCCAGTGCGCGTCCTGCCCAAAGGACAGCACGGTATTGGTGAGGTCGTATTTCTCGCCCACGGCGTCAAACATGCGCGCCACATCGAAGGGCTTTTTATCCAGATCTGCCTTAGCCACAAATGATCAGTCTAGGCTACGCGGGCGCCAAGGGCACGAGCCGCCCATCGCGGCAGCTCCGGACGCTGGCCCAAAATGGTCAGCGGCACCCGGCGAGTATCCTCCAGTACCTCTTCGTAATAGCCCACGAGCTGCTCGCACAGCGCCTTCCACGTCTTGGAGGAAATGGACTCGCGAGCATTGTCCCGCATCTCCTGGTGAATCTCCGGATTGAGCAGAGCGTCCACCGCATTGGGGAGGTCTTCCACAAAGGTCTGTACATCCAGCAACAGGCCGTTATAGCCCTCGTCGATGAGGTCTACCGGGCCACCAGCCCGCGGCCCGATGGTCGGCACGCCGGAGGCCTGCGCCTCCTGGATGGACTGGCAGAAGGTCTCGAACTCGCCGGCGTGGACAAAGACGTCCAAGGAAGCATAGGCGGCGGCGAGATCCTCGCCGGACAGCGCACCGGTAAAGACGGCGCCGGGCAGCTGGGCCTCCAGTAGCGGGCGCTCCGGCCCATCACCCACGATGACCAGCTGGATATCCTCGCGCCCGTTAAGCGCCGAGAGGCGGTGCACGCCCTTTTCCGCGGCGAGGCGACCCACGAACCCCACCACATTCTTGGTACCGCTCGGATCCCAGCTGCGGCGCAGCTCCTCAGAGCGCTTGGAGGGGTGGAAAAGTTCCGCGTTCACGCCACGCCCCCAGTGACGCACGTTCTTAATGTGGTGCTTTTCCAAGTCCCGGATGGTCAGCGAGGACGGTGCCAGCGTCATCTGGCAAGAGTTATGAATCGTGCGCAGCCACTCCCACACGCCATAGGCCAGCGCGGAGGCATGGTACTTGGTGGCAAAACCGGCAACATCGGTCTGGTACAACGCCACGGCGGGCACGCGCTGCTGGCGAGCGGAGAAAGCGCCAGCCGCGCCGAGTACGAAGGGGCTGGCCAGGTGGATGATATCCGGCTTGAAATCACGCAACGCCTCATCCACCGCCGTGGTAGGCACGCCCACCGGCAGCGAATCCACCAGCGGCACGCGCACGGTGGGCACACGGTAGATGGGAAATCCTAGGTAGTCCGGAATTTCTTCTTGTCCCTCACGGGCGCCCGGCGCGATGACGATGGCCTCTTGGCCGGTCTCGTGCAGGTGCTCTAAAACGCGCAGCACGGAGTTGGTCACACCATTGACATTGGGGAGGAAGGATTCAGCCACGATCGCAACACGCATGCCACCATCATGGCCCATTTTCTTAAGCTTATGGTGAAGCCAGCGGAAAATCTTGGTTAATTATTTCTCCGCACGGCGGGTAAAGAAGCTAATCAGCTTCCACAGCACGGCCGCGATGAGCGTGGCAACTACCCCTACCGAAAGCGCCGGGATGATGGCCAGCGTCCATTCGCGGCCTTCAACCTTGACCAGGTCTGGGTCGTCCTGGGCGTATTGCACCCACACCTGCTGGCCCTCGCCCAGCCCACTGGGATAGAGCAGCCCGTGCTGTGGGGTGTGGTAAATCCCCTCACTGTCTTGGAAATCCACCGTGGTGCGCAGCATGCCCACATCCTTAACCGTGGCCAAAGCGCGCGCGGGGTGGCTGGCGATGGCGTGGTCATTCAGCGCCGGCCCGATGACCATGCCCACCACACCCACCAGCGCAGCCAGATACAGCGCCAGCGTCAGCTGGTGCAGGCGGCGACGATAGACCGCGGGCGTATAGCGCGGCACCACGGCCGCGTGCGGCTTATGCTGCGGCGGGGCCACTTACTGGCCTACCTTTGCGGTGAGCTTCTCATTAAGCGCCCGGCGCGTGGCACGGGTGGTCTTGGCCTCCACGACGGTAATCCCGGTGGAGTATTCCTTCAGCTCCGCCAACGTATCCAATAGCTCCTGCGGGGTGGTCACCTCACGGTAGTCTGCCTCGTAGGCTTCTGCCAGCTTGCCGACGTCCACCCCATGCGGCGTTCCAAACGCCGGCTCGAAGGACTCGCGCAGCGCATCGGCGCCTTGTTCCAGGGTTTCGAAGATGCCGCCGCCGTTGTCATTGGCCACCACGATGGTGAGGTTTTCCGGTCGCGCCTGGTCTTCCGGGATGAGCAGGCTATTCGCGTCATGCAAGAAGGTCACATCCCCCATGAGCGCCATTACTCGCGGGGCGCGCCAGTTGGTGGGATCCAGCGATTGCGTAGCCAAGGAAATGCCGATGGCTTGGGCGATGGTGCCGTCGATGCCAGCCGCTCCTCGCGGCGAGTACGTATCCACGCCGTCGAAAGGCAGGCCCACCATGGAGGCATCGCGCACCGGGTTCGAAGCGCCGAGCACCAGGGTGTCGTTGACGGAGAGCGTATCGCCCACTGCGGCCGCGACGTGCAGCCCGGTGAATCCCAGTTCCTCATCCTCGAGGGTCTCGCGCACCGCTTGTCCAGCCATATCGGTTGCGCCTTCGCAGATTTTCATCCACTCGCGGCTCGGCTCACCGGTGGCTTTGACGGTGGTGCCAAGCCGGGCCTCGTCGCCGCGCTGGTTGGTGAAGTCCTTGGTGCGCGAGAGCACCACCAGCTCAATATCCGGATCATTCATCAGCGCTAGCACGCCACGGTGCAGCGTCGGGTGCCCCACGACGATGACCTGCTCCACCTTAGTATTGACCACATAATCATTCGCGGAGACCTGCGCCTTGCGGAAGATATGCGCCGCCGCTGGATGCACCGGATGATACGGGCCCGGCGCGCTCGGCTCCGCGATGGTTGGTACGTCTTGGAGGCCTTCTACCTCCCAGGCCTCGTCACCCGCAATGACCAGCGTGTTCTTGCTCAAATCCACGGCCACCTCACCGTGGTCGACAAAGGCTGGTGCGGGCTCGCGCACGCCGTCGCCGGAGGTGTGGTCTGGCAAGGTGGCGTCGACAAGCGGGGCATCAAAGGCCACATTGATGTGCACCTGTAGGTCCTCGCGGAAGCGCTGGGCCATCGCCGCGATATCATCTGGGCCGGTGACCTGGGTGGTATCCGCATAGACGCCGAAGATGCCCTGCTGCTCGATGGTCTGCGACGCCCCCGTGCCCACCAAGCGCTCCGGCCGATCCGCACTAATGATGGCCAGCGGCGTATGGGAATAGTGCGCCTCCACCACGGCCGGCAGAGTATTGGCCACCGCAGTCCCCGAGGTCATCACCACGCCCACGTGGCGGCGCTGCACCCGCGCCATGCCCAGGGCGGTAAACGCTCCCCCGCGCTCGTCCAGGCGGGTGTGTACGCGAATATCATCACGCGCCAATAGCGCCAGCGACAGCGGCGCGTTGCGCGAACCAGGGCACAGGACGACATCCGTGAGGTGGCGCGCCAGTTGGGCGGCTACCTTCTCAGCCAACTGCATCGATTCATTCATGCCGCCCGATTTTACCTGCCCGCGCGCCATTTCCCTTACCGGGCAGGTGCTGGGCGCTTAGTTCTGGCTGGCCGGCTGCTCGCCGCCGCCCAGGAGGTCATTGAGGAGGCCCTCAATGTCCACGTCGCTGCCCTTATCCAGCTGGTCTTGTACCTCTGGTGGCAGCTCGGTCGGGATATCGGACGGCAGGTCATTCTGGAAGTCCGGCAGCTTCGGCAGATTATTGGAGTTCTCATCCTGCGAATCCGGATCTTCGGTCTGGGTCACGGTGGTGGGAACCTCCGTGGTCAGCGTTTCCGTCACCGGCTGGGGTTCCGGCTTATCCGCCTCGTCCGCGGCATTGCGCCACAGGAAAAACAGGACCGCCGCAGCCAGTACTGCAAGTACCGCGATGGCCGCGAAGACGCCGGCCATGGCGCCACCGCCGCCGCTCTTCTTCTTGCGCTTTTCCGGCTGGTCCGGATCATAGTTCGACGGCACCGGCTCGTACTCGGGCTGCTGCGCGTACTGCTGGCCATATGCTTGCCCGGCCGGCTGCTGATAGTTCTGGCCGTAGCTTTGCTGCTGGCCGTAGCCCTGCTGGTAACCAGCGGCCGCATCGAATTGACGAGTCTCATTCTGCGGCTGCTGCTCGCCAGGGAAGTACTGCTTGGGGTGCTCGCGGCGCGCTTGGTCGCGGCTGGGGCCGGCGGCATTATCGGGCACGCGGCCAATCTGGCGCGTGGCATCATCCGCCGGGCTGGACCAGCTGCGGGTTTCATTATTATCGCCATGAGGGCCTTTAGAAGTCATACCCTCTACCTCTACCCCATTTTGCTGTGAGATCCCAGAGAGGTCTCCCACAGCTAACGGGGAAGCCGCGGCTCGCCGCTTAGTGCGCTTGGCGTGCGCTCAAGGCACGGCCGGTGGCGGTATCCTCTGCGGCGACCTGCGCCGGGGTGGCATCCGCGATGATGCGGCCGCCGTCTTCGCCAGCGCCCGGGCCCATCTCGATGATGCGGTCCGCATTCGCCATGACCGATAGATCATGCTCGACGACGATTACCGTATGGCCCGCATCCGCCAGCTTGTGCAGCTCGGTATTGAGCAGGTCGATATCGGCTGGGTGCAGGCCCGTGGTGGGCTCGTCCAGCAGGTAGACCGTATGGCCGCGACGCGAGTTGCGGGAGCGCTGCAGCTCCGTGGCCAGCTTAATGCGCTGGGCCTCGCCGCCGGACAGCTCCGGCGCGCCCTGGCCCAAGCGGAGGTAGCCCAGGCCGACGGCCTGCAGCGTAGCAATGGCGCGGTAAATCTTTTCTTCCTCGGCGAAGACCTCCGCGGCCTCATCCACGGTGAGCTCCAAGATGTCCGCGATGGTGCGGCCCTGCCAGGTCACCTCGAGGGTCTCGTCGTTGAAGCGGGCGCCGCCGCACTCCGGACAGGTGGTGTACGAGCCCGGCAAGAAGACCAGCTCCACCTCGATCTTGCCCGCGCCGCCGCAGGTGGGGCACTGGCCTTGCTTTACGTTGTAAGAAAAGCGCGAGACCGTCCACTTGCGCTGCTTGGCCTCGTCGGTGGAGGCGAAGAGCTTGCGGACGTTATCGAAAAGCCCGGTATAGGTTGCCAGCGTGGAACGCGGGGTGCGGCCGATGGGCTTCTGGGTAATCTGCACGACGCGCTTTACTCGGTCAAAGCCCTCCGTGCTCTCTACGGACCAGCCCTTGTCCTCGGTCTCCTCTTCATCGGAAATGGCCGTGGCGGACTGTCGCAGCAGGCCAGCCAGTACCGTGCTGACCAGGGTGGACTTGCCCGAACCGGAGACACCGGCAACCGCTGTGAATTGGCCCAAGCCGAAGTCCACATCCAGGTTGTCGATGCTGCGTGCGTTAATGCCGCGCAGGGCGAGGTGGGAGGAAGGGGTGCGGGGGTCGTCGGCAAGCGTGAGCGTGCGGTGAGCCAGCGCGTTGGCGGTAGGGGTGTCCGCGTCATAATCTTCGACCGGGCCCGAATAGACCACGTTGCCGCCGCGCTCGCCGGCCAGCGGACCGACGTCAACGAGCCAGTCCGCCTGCGCGACCAAATCCATGTCATGCTCCACCAAGAGCACGGAGTTGCCGGCCGCGATGAAACGGCGGCACATATCCATGACCGCGTCGCGCTCATCGGGGTGCAGGCCGGCCGAGGGCTCCTCGAGCACATAGGCCACGCCGAAGAGGCCGGAGCGCAGCTGCGCCGCCAACCGGATGCGCTGCATCTCGCCGCCGGACAGGCTCTGGGTCGGCCGATCCAGGCTGAGGTGCGCCAAGCCGAGCTCCAGCGCCGAGGTCAACGCCGGCAGAATCTGCCGCAGGAGCAAATCCTCGGCCGAATTCTCCTCCGGGTTCTGCTTGCTGAGCACCTCATGCACCCTATCCAGCGGCAGCGCGCCCAGCTCATCAATCGGCATGCCCGCATAGGTGACCTTCAGCGCGGCCGGGTTGAGGCGGCGGCCGCCACAAGTCTCGCACTCGCGCGATTCCATATAGGACAGGGTGCGCTTGCGCAGCGTATCCGATTGGGTCTCCGCCAGCGTCTTATTGAGGTAGCTGGCCACCGAGCGCCACGTGCCCTCATAGTTGCGCTGAATCTGATCTTTTCCGCGCAAGGGCTTGACCGTGACTACGGGGCGCTCTTCCGTGAAGAGGATCCAGTCGCGGTCTTCTTGCGGCAGCTCTTGCCAGGGCGAATCCAGGTCATAGCCCAAGTTCATCAAAATGTCGTGGAAGTTCTTGCCGGCCCAGGCGCCCGGCCAGGCTTGGATGGCTCCTTCCTCGATGGAGAGGGTGGGATCCGGGACCATCGAGTCCTCGGTCGGCTCATGCACCACGCCTGTGCCGTGGCACTGCGGACACATTCCCTCCGGGGTATTGGGCGAGAAGGAATCGGAGTATAGGCCCTCCGGGTTATCCCCGGCGCGCGAATAAAGCAGGCGCACGCTATTGGAGAGCGCGGACACCGTGCCCACCGTAGAGCGCGCTCCGCCGCCGGAGGTCGATTGCTGCAGTGCGACCGTCGGCGGTAGGCCCTCTACCTGGCTGACCTGTGGGTCGACGGCCGAGCTAATGAGGCGGCGTGCGAAGGGTGCTACCGATTCAAGGTAGCGGCGTTGGCCTTCGCCGTGAATCGTGCCAAATGCCAGCGAAGACTTGCCCGAACCAGACACACCCGTGACCGCAACGAGCTTGCCGCGGGGCATATCGACGTCGACGTTGCGCAGGTTGTGCAGGTGGGCATCGCGGACCTTGATAGTAGACATGTCCTCTAGCGTACGCACAGGTGGCGGACTGGGCAGCGAGCTCGATCCTGGGTTTCCGCCGCCGATCACGATTTTTGTCCATATAAACCGGGGGTTTCGTCGACGGTTTGGGTGGTTTGTATGGACGAAAGTCGCGATCTCTGCAGATCTGCGGAACCGAATGCACGGCGCGGCAGTCTAAAAGGCCATGTACACGCGAAAAGACCTCATCGAAGAAGGAATGACTCAATACCGAATTGAAAAGGAGGTGGCAGAGGGCAGACTCCTCCGTCTTAGGCGCAATTGTTATGTCTCGGCGCAGGCGAGTGCGAAGGATAAGCTCGCCGCGGTAGCGCAGCTTTATCCGGATGCGGCGTTTACGGGAACGGCGGCGCTTGCAGCCTACGGTTTATGCGAGGTGCGGCTGCCGGCAACGATTCGGGTGGATAACAATTGCCGGGCACGGGCGGATGGGCTGGTGCGTACTGTGAGGTCGCGGCCGGTGCCGGTAAATCGGATAAAGGGCGTAAAGATGGCGTTGCCCGCGCAGGCGGTGGCAGATGCGCTGAGCTTCGAGCGCTGTGGCGAGTGGCTGCTCAAAGAGGCACTGGCGCAGGCGTACCGCGGGCTCAACGGAAGAGGGAGGTTCGCGGCCGATGTAGACATGGTGAGCAGCAAGGAAAAGGACGCGGTGCGCGAGTTGGCGAGGCTGGCACCGGTGGGGACGGCGTCGAAATGGGAGCAGCGGATGTTTCGCGAGATGCGGCGAGTGGGTCTCAATCCCGTGCCGAATTTCCGGCTAGGACCATATACCTGGGATTTAGGTTTCAAAGCGGGAACGACCGTGGTGGACTTGGACTCGCTGTTCTATCACACGCCGGAGAATAATCACCGGGAATTCCTCATCGGGACGTGGAAGACCAATCACGCGGTGCAGCACGGATGGGCGCCACTGAAGTTTACGGATGAGTGCACCGACTACCACCTCAAGCTGGTGGTGGAGACGGTGCAGGAGACGGTCGCGCATCGCCGCAGCGTGCGCGGGCTAAAGAGCAGGCCGCAGAAGGTGAGGAGGGCACTGGCGACTCCGGCGTGGAGGTTTCACCAGAGCTTGCTCTAGGCCCTAGTCAGCAAGGTGCGGTTCAGAAAGGTGCGGCCAGCAGGCGCGCACGCGATCGAACCACCAGTCGCGGCGGTCGGCGGGGGCGGCGAGCGCAGCGAGACGGTCTGGGTCGGGGGCGAGGATATCGGCGGGAAGGTGGCCATCGATAAGCGGTCGCGGGGCGGTGACGTCCTCTTCGAAAAGGGAGCCGGTGGCAAGGCCGGCGGCGGCCGGGGTGACGTCGATGTCCTCGTCGTCGTAGATGCGCGGGAGGGCGGCGACGGCGGCAAGGCCCATATTGATGCCGACGGAGGTATCGAGCGCGGAGGCCACCGTGATATCCATGTGGCGCTGGCGCAGGTGTTGGGCCACCTCGAGGACGCGGCGCACGCCGCCGAGCGGGGCAGGCTTGACCACGGCGACGTCCGCGGCCTGCAACTCGGCCACGCGATACGGGTCGGCGACCTTGCGAATGGATTCATCGGCGGCGACGCGCACAAAGAGGCCGGCGCGCATAAGGCGGCCGCGGACCTGGGCGAGCTCCTCAGTGGTGGCGCAGGGCTGTTCCATATAATCCAGCGGCATCATCATCTGCGCGGCCTCGACCGCCTCATCGACGCTCCAGCCGCCGTTGGCGTCCACGCGAAGGATGGGGATATCGCCGCGTTGGGTGACGGCGTCGCGGACGGCGTGGACGCGAGCGGCGTCGTCGGCAAGCGTGTGGCCCTTTTCTGCCACCTTGATTTTGAAGGTGCGGCAGCCGGGGTAGCGCTCCACCACGGCCGGAACCTCGCTGGCAGGTACGGCCGGGATGGTGGCGTTGACCTCGATGGAATCGCGCACCGGCTCCGGGAAGCCCTCGTAGGCGGCCTCGAGCCCGGCGCGCAGCCACGCGGCGGACTCGGCCGGGCCGTATTCCAGGAAGGGCGCGAACTCGCCCCAGCCGGCCGGGCCATCGATGAGCAGGGCCTCCCTGGTGGTAATGCCGCGGAAACGCACGGCGAGCGGGAGGGAGACTACGTGGGCGCGGTCGAGGACGTCATCGATATGCATAGCCTTCATGGTAGCGCTCGCCGGCCATTGACCACTCCCCCGCTCTGCGCTATTTTGGGAACCTATACCAATAAAGGAGGAATTATGCTGCTAGCTGAGGCATTGGCGGAGCGCGCACAGGCGCAGGAGCGCCTCAATAGCCTGCACGAGCGGCTGCTGACCGTGGCCCGCGTGCAGGAGGGTGATACCCCGGATGAGGATCCGCAAGAGCTACTGCGCGAGCTCGACGGCGTGGCCGGGCGCATCGATGAGCTGGTGCAGGCCATCAATGCGACGAATATCGCCACCGCCTTTGATGAGAAGATGAACCTGATGGAAGCCCTCGCGCTTCGCGACGGCCTCTTGCGCAAGCGCCGGATCTACCACGACCTGGCGCAGCGGGCGGGCACGCGCTCGGACCGCTATTCCCGCACCGAGATTAAGTTTGTCTCCACCATCCCGGTGGCGGATCTGCGCAAGCGTGTCGATGATTTGTCTAAGCAGTATCGCGAGCTGGATACCCGCATCCAGCAACTGAACTGGAATACCGAACTGAAAAACGGATAGTCATATCGCGCGCTGCTTAAAGCGCGCGATGGTAGCCCACACACCTGCAGCGAGCAGGCCCCCACCCTGGAGGGGAAAATCCTGGGACTCTGGCCCCCTTTAGCGCTTTAAGGGGCGGGGAGTTCGAGTCTCCCCATGGCATGGAGTACCGCGCTGGTATGGCGTACACGGGTATTATGCGGGGCAACAACCTCGCAGTATCGCGTATTGATTATTACCGGCCTGCTGGGCAGCGTGTGTGGGTGAGGGTTGGGAATGGGGACTATTCTTCTTTTGCCACTAAGCTGGCCATCATGAGCGAGCAGAAAAAATACAGCACCGATAATCCGTTCCGCCCGGAATTGTGGCATGCCGTAGAAGGTTTTGAGGACCTGACGGATATCACCTATCACCGGCTCAACGGCGAGGGCCGCAAGAACGGCATCGTGCGCATCGCCTTCGACCGCCCGGAGGTGCGCAATGCGTTTCGCCCGCATACCGTAGACGAGCTCTACCGCGCCCTCGACCACGCCCGCCGCACGCCGGATGTGGGAACGATTTTGCTCACCGGCAATGGTCCTTCCGACAAGGATGGCGGCTGGGCTTTTTGTTCGGGCGGCGACCAGCGCATTCGCGGCCGCTCCGGGTACCGCTACGCCACCGAGCACGCCCATGATGACGCCACCGCGGATGAATCCACCGTGGACACCGCCCGCGAGAAGGTGGAAGGCGGCCGCCTCCATATCCTCGAGGTCCAGCGCCTCATCCGCACCATGCCCAAGGTGGTCATCGCCGTGGTCAATGGTTGGGCGGCCGGCGGCGGGCACTCGCTGCACGTGGTCTGCGATATGACGGTCGCCTCCCGCCAGGAGGCGCGCTTCAAGCAGACGGACGCGGACGTAGGGTCCTTCGACGCCGGCTATGGCTCGGCCTACCTAGCTAAGATGGTGGGCCAAAAATTCGCCCGCGAGATTTTCTTCTTGGGCCGCACCTACGATGCCCAGCGGATGTATGAGATGGGCGCGGTCAATGAGGTTGTCGATCACGCCGACTTGGAAGACGCCGCAATCCAGATGGGCCGCGAAATCAACGGCAAGTCCCCAACAGCCCAGCGCATGCTGAAGTTCGCTTTCAACCTGACCGATGACGGCCTCATGGGCCAGCAGGTCTTCGCCGGCGAGGCGACCCGCCTGGCGTACATGACCGACGAGGCCGTCGAGGGCAAAGAAGCATTCCTCGAAAAGCGCGACCCGCAGTGGGAGCAGTTCCCGTATTACTACTAGCCAGGAGTTAGCACGATGTGGATTTTCGCCATCGGCTTGGCCACACTTGCACTGGCGGGCGTCATCGTCTCGCGAGTGTGGATGCTCAAGCGTATCAAGGATGCGCAGGACAGCGGGGAGCGTCCCTTCGATCAGGAGGACACCCCGCGCAATCCATACATGTAGCGGAGTAAATGGCGTGGGACGCCCTCGGACCGGAGTGAGACATCTCAAGCAATTGTGGACATGCCCATAGTTAATACTTAAAGTGTCGAACATGAAACTCTGCAACTCATTCGTCATGCTCGCAGCACGCGTCGCCCTGGGCGTAATTCTCATCGCCCAGGGCTGGCAAAAGTTCTCCGAATGGACCGTCGCCGTCGCGGGCCTGATGCTCGCCGCCGGCCCCGGCATACGCTCCCTGGATCAGCTCCCCTTCAGCAAAAAGGCAAAAGTAGCCAAATAAGGCCACCGCTTCCTAGCCTCTCACTTCACTCATTGAAGTGAGAGGCATTTTTAAATTTTGGCAGCTTAAGGAAGAGATAGGACCACCTAAGTTCATTACGTTGAACAATCTAGTTCAAGGGTGCTAGTGTTTGTTGAGTTCACTTCTCCTAATACAAAGGAAGTTCATTATGAACTCAAATCACAGCACCCCACGCCGGCCCCTACAGCGCATTCTCGCAGGCACCTGCGCCCTCGCACTCGGCGCCAGCCTCGCCGCTTGCAGCGCCTCGAAGGAATCCATCGACGCTGCAAAGCCGAAGGACGGCGACACCGTCAAGGCCGTGGCCACGACTACCCAGATCTGCGACTACCTCACCCAGATAGCCGCCGGCGGCGTCAAGCTCCACAAGGTCGACTCCCAAGGTGCAGAGACCACCTCCGGCGAGGGCCCAGTGACCCTCGACCTCACCTGTTTGCTCGCCCCCAACGCCAGCGCCCACGAGCACGAGATGACCCCACAGCAGATGCAGGCGCTCTCCCAGGCCGACTACATGTTCGTCAACGGAGTCGACCTCGAGCACTTCCTCGACCAAGCCGTGGACTCCTCCGGCTTCCACGGCGTCATGGCCGTGACCTCGGGCGTCAAGAGCGAAGGTATGGGCGATGGCAACGGCAAGTACACCATCGACGAGGGCATCGAGCACGTGAGCCCGCGCCCGTGGCCTTTCCCGGGGGAGGACGGCGAGGCCCCAGAATTCAAGTACGACCCGCACGTGTGGACCTCCCCGAAGCAGGCCAAGATTCAGGTCGACAACATCGTCAACACGTTGTCCCAGGCCTCCCCGCAGGCCAAGGACGCCTTCACCGCCGCCGGCAAGAAGTACACCGACCAGTTGGAGGACCTCGACAAGTGGGCCAGCGATTCCATGTCCGCAGTTCCTGAGCAAGACCGCGTGCTCTTCTCTTCCCACGACGCCTTCGGCTACTTCTCTAACGAGTATGGCGTGAAATTCATCGGCTCCGCACTGTCTGACTTCAACCACCAGCAGGACGCCACCTCGAGCCACATCGATGAGCAGGTAAAGAAGGTCCGCGAGTCCGGCGCCAAGGCCATCTTTGCGGAGAATTCCAACAACTCGAAGTCCATCGAGGCCATCGCCCGCGCCGCAGGCGTCAAGGCGGTTACATCCGACGACGCTTTGTACGGCGACTCGCTAGGTGTGCCAGGCAGTGAGGGCGAGACCTACATCGGATCCATCGTCCACAACATCAACACCCTGGTCAGCGCCTGGGACTCCGAACAGCAACCGTTGCCGGAATCGCTGCAGGCATTCGACGTCGCCAAGCGCAAGTAGCTCTATATGTCTTCCCCATTAATCACTCTGCGCAATGCCACCTGCGGCTATGGCGCCCGGGATATCCTCACCGACGTTGATCTTGAGATCCGCGCGAGCGAGGCCGTGGCGCTCCTGGGGGCCAACGGCGCGGGCAAGTCTACGCTGCTCAAGGCAATCACTGGCCTGGCTGCCTTGCGCGGCATGGCCACCATCGACGCCTCGCTCGGCTACGTCCCGCAGTACCAAGACTCCGACCTGAGTTTTCCCGTCACGGCTTACAAGGTCGTGGAAATGGGCCTTTTGCCATCAGTGAGCTGGTGGCATAGGTGCACGAGCATGCGTAGCTATCGCGGCCATGTACTCAATGCCCTGCGACAAGTGGGGATGGAGCACCTCGCCGAGACGCGGTTTGGCCAGCTCTCGGGAGGGCAGCGCCAGCGCGTGCTCATCGCGCGCGCGTTGGTTTCGGCCCCGGAGCTGGTGCTTCTCGACGAACCCTTCAACGGGCTTGATCAAGAAAGCCGCCGAATCCTGATTCAGATCATTGCGGATCTCAAGGAAGCAGGAATCGCCCTGCTCGTCTCCACTCACGACCCCATCTTGGCGCAGCACACCTGCGACTGGGCGGCGTTTGTGCTCGACGGCAAGGTCCACACCATGGGAACCGAGGAAGCAGTGGAAACCTATATGGAGCAAGGTGCGCGACTGTAATGGAGCAGATTCTCTTCGCCCCGTACCTGCGCAATGCCTTCCTCTTCCTGCTGTGCCTATCGATTGTGGGGGCTGTCATTAGCGTCCTCGTTAATCTCCGCCGCATGGAATTTACGGTGGAAGCCCTCGTGCACTCGGTTTTTCCGGGCATCGTGGTAGGGCTCATCGTGGGCGGCATCCCGGGCATCGTGCCGGGTGCGGCCGCGGTGGCCACGGTGACGGTGCTGGTGCTGGCTTCTCTGGGTTCTGGGCAGGGCCAGTCAGCGCAGAAGCTGGATATGGAAGCCGGAACGGCCGTGGTGCTGACCTTTATGTACGGCATCGGCGTGGTCATCAGTTTGGCCTATGGCGACAAGTCCGGGCAGCTGGAGGCCCTCATGTTTGGCCGGCTTCTCGACGTCACGCAGTCCAGGCTGGCAACCTCCGTCACGCTCTGCGTGATTGCGGCACTACTCATCCTGACAACCTGGCGCATGCAGATTCTCGTCGCTTTCGATACCACAGCGGCCCGCGCCATGGGCATCAACGTGGCGGCTTATGAGCTCATTGCGAATATCGCGGTTGGCCTAATCGTGGTGGCGGCTAGCTCGGCAGTGGGTGTGTTGCTGGTTATCGGTTTTATTGTCATTCCAGGCCTCTCGGCGCGCTTGATCGCAGGATCCCCGCGCAGCATGTGCTTCTGGGCTGCGGGTTTGTCCACGCTGGCAGTGGTGGTGGGATTTGCCATCATGCTGTCCCAAACCGCGCACCAGATTTCGCCGCAGGCAATCGTCAGCTTGATGCTGGTTGTCACCGTGCCGCTAGCGGGCTTGAAGGGGGTATTTAGCTAATGGGACTGTCTCATCTTGATCCAGAGATCCTGCGGATGCCCCTCCTTGAGGCCATTGCTGTGGGATGTTTATCTGGCTTGGTTGGAACCTTGATGGTCATGGGCAAGCGCGTCTTTTTCGCCGAGAGCCTGTCGCACGGAATCTTCCCCGGCGCGGTGCTCGGCGTAGTGGTGGCCAACCTTCTGAGCTTGGATCTCTCCACGGGTTTGATGGTGGGCGCGGCACTGTTCTGCCTACCTTTGGCCTGGCTTATGCGGTGGTTGAGTACCGTCGAGGGCATTTCTTCGACCGCTGCCGCCGGCGTGACGCTCACCCTGGGATTTTCCCTGGGCATCTTGTTGCTGCGCTGGTTCCAACCGCTACCTATCCACGTGGATAGCTTTCTCGTGGGCTCGCTGACCACTGTCAATGCGCAGGATGTCTGGTTTGTCGGCGCCCTGGTGGTGGTCAGCCTTGGCGTGCTGGTGGCATTTCGCCGGACGTTAGTCTCCTTCTACTTCGACCAGACGTCCTTCCGCGCACAAGGCGGAAAGCCCGGCCGCTATGACTTGCTTACCCTCACGCTTATCAGCGTGACCATGGTGGTGGTGATTCCCGCAGTGGGCACTATCTTGTCCCTGGCGCTGCTGGTAGCCCCGGCGGCGGCGTTGCAGCCGTGGATCAAGCGCCCGACCCAGCTCATGCTCGGTGCCGGTATCGCGGGCATTGCGCTGGCATGCGGCGGGCTCTGGCTGGCGGCCGCACTCAGTTTGTCGGCGGGCGGCTGCATCGCGGTGCTGGCGGGTGTGTTCTATTTGCTCAGCATGGGGCTGCGGGCCTTGCTCTAAACGCCCGGCGCGCCGCCTCCCGGGACGAGCGATATGCCCGGGTAACCTGATTATTCGTGACTCATATCCTCGCCCCACTCCCAGTCGATCCCCGCAATCCCGCAGGAATTTTGGATGACCTCGAGAAGGCCATCGCTGGGCAGACCACGCTCTTACCCCTTCCCGCAGCGGACCGCACGCGGGCGGAATTGCTGCGCAACCACATGCGCGCGGGCGAATCGATTGCTGAGGACATTGCTTTGGTGGTGTCCACCTCGGGTTCCACGGGCACACCGAAGGGTGCGCAGCTAAGCCCGCTTAACCTGGTGGCGAGTGCGGATGCCACCCATTCTTTCCTGGGTGGCCCCGGCCAATGGCTACTGGCCATGCCCGCCCACCACATCGCGGGCATCCAGGTGCTCGTGCGTTCGTTGGTGGCGGGTGTGGAGCCACTGTGCCTCGACCTGTCCCAAGGCTTTAACATCACCGAGTTCGCCCGCGCAGCAGAAGAACTCGCCCACACCGAGGACCGCATGTACACCGCGCTCACACCGATGCAGCTGCACAAGGCACTCGATTCGCTGGACGGCATCCAAGCACTGCGCCGTTTCAACTCCATCCTGGTAGGTGGAGCAGCGCCACATCCCCAGCTATTGGAATCTGCGCGCAAGCTCGACATCACCGTGGTAACCACCTATGGCTCCTCGGAGACTGCGGGCGGTTGCGTCTACAACGGCACTCCCCTGCCCGGCACCGAGGTGCGCATCGGGGAAGATAACCGCATTTTCCTGGGCGGGCCGACCATTGCGCAGGGCTACCGCAATGTGGAATCGCGCGACTTCGTCGGTGGCTGGTTCGCAACTTCCGACGCCGGGGAGCTCGACGCCCACGGTCAACTCACCGTCACTGGACGTCTGGACAGCATCATCAACTCGGGCGGGTTGAAGTTGCACCCAGAACAACTGGAACAGCTCTTGTTGCAGGTACCGGGCGTCGACAGTGTATGCGTGGTGGGCATCCCTGATCCACGTCTTGGCCAGATGATCGCCGCAGCTTACACCGGCTGGGCCTCGCGCACCGACATCCTCGAAGCGCTCGATGACCTGCCTCGGTGGCAGATTCCGCGCGAGATTATCCGCATTGCTGAGATGCCGCTGACCGGCCCCGGCAAGGTGGACCGTCGTGGTGTCGCAGGGCTCTTTAAGAACTGATTAGACTTCGTTAGCGCGCACCGTCACGTCGGCGGCCGCGACTTCCGCAAGAGAGAACTCCTCGTCCCCTGCGTGCAGGTTGAGCAGGCCCGCAACGCGGGAATCGACTACGACTTCGACGCCCAGGCCGACGCCATGGCTGTCGAGGTAGCGCAACAGCTCGGTGTCTCCGTCGCATACCCGCTCGATGGTGACAGGGGTGTGAAGGGGGACGTCGTCAAGCGTGAGCGTGCCAAGGTCCTCGATGCTGCCCTGCGCGTCGGGGATGGGATCGCCGTGGGGATCGCGCTGAGGATGGCCCAGGTGCTGATCGAGTCGATCGATGAAGCGATCGGAGCATGCATGCTCGAGGAGATCGGCATCCTCGTGAACCTCGTCCCAGGTGTACCCCAGCTCTTTGACCAAGAAGGTCTCGAGGAGACGATGGCGGCGGACCATGCCCATGGACAGTGCCTGGCCCTCTGGGGTCAGCGAAACGCCAGCGTAGCGCTCATGTTCCACCAGCCCTTGGGCAACGAGACGCTTTACGGCTTCCGACGCCGTGGGCACCTTTTGGTTCAATCGCCCCGCCAGCTCCTTGAGCGCGATGGGCGCGCCGCCGGAGTGCTCGGAGAGGTCCCACAGGACTTTGAGGTAGTCCTGGGTACGTTCAGGGAGATCGCTTAAATGCATGACATTCATCGTAGTAAAGGCCTTGCCCCGCGAGCGATTCACATGATAACTTTAAGAAAGTTCAACGCATTGAACTTTTGTCACGGGTGTGGCCCACAGCCGTCCTTTCTTGGGTACGTACGACGCGCTTCCGCCATACCCGTGGCTTTTATATATCCGCCGTGTGCGTCCCTTGTGCACAGCATGCCCGCGGTGGCGTGGCACAATAACTGACATGTCACTTTCTGCCTATCCCGCAACTGCCAAAGACTGGCTCCAAGGCGCACGCCCGCACACGTGGGCTAATGCCTTCGCCCCAGTCATCGCTGGTACTGGTGCCGCAGCGGCTGCCGACGGCGCGCACTTCGGCCGCGCGCTTCTCGCCCTCGTGGTGGCGTGGGCGCTCATCATCGGTGTCAATTACGCCAACGATTACTCGGATGGCATCCGCGGCACCGACGACGACCGCACCGGTCCGCAGCGCCTCACCGGCGGCGGCCTGGCCCGCCCGCAGCACGTAAAGCTCGCAGCCTTTGCCGCCTTCGCCGTGGCTGGAATCGCCGGCATCGCGCTGTCCTTGGCGGCACATGCGTGGTGGCTCATCCTCGTCGGCGCGCTGTGCATCGCCGGCGCGTGGTTTTATACCGGCGGCAAGAACCCGTATGGGTACCGGGGGCTTGGCGAGGTCGCCGTCTTTATCTTCTTCGGTCTCGTCGCCGTGTTCGGTACGGAATTTACCCAGGCCGGCAGGCTGTCGTGGTCGGGCCTCGCACTGGCCGTGGGCATCGGCGCGATGAGCTCCGGCGTCAACCTGGTCAACAATATCCGCGATATTCCTTCCGATGCCGAGACCGGCAAGATTACCCTCGCCGTGCGCCTCGGCAACGAGAAGGCGCGCCTGCTCTTTACGGTGCTGCTCCTGCTGCCATTCCTGCTGACCATCGGCATCGCCTTCGGCAGCTGGCTCGCGGTCGCTGGCTTGGTCTACTTCCCCCTTGCGCTGCGCGCCATCCGCACCGTCAACCGCGGCGCCCAAGGCCCAGAGCTTATCCCAGTGCTCGGCCTGACCGGCCGCGCGATGCTGCTGTGGGCCGTTATCGAGGCCGCCGCGCTCATCATCGTCTAGTCCTGCGCGGCGCGGCCTTCCAGCTCCGCCTGGACCCAACGCTTGTGGGCCTTGCGCTGGGCGGAGTACTCGGCCAGCGTCTGGGTGGCCTCGATGCGCCACTTTTTAAAGATCAGCATCGATAGCGGCAGCGCCACAAAGAGCGCCAGCAGCGCCGCGATGAGAACCGGGATGGGAAAGCCGATGGTGATGGCCAAAAGCTCAATCACCACGGTCAATGCGATAAATAGCACCACGCGGGCGAGCCCGTACTTCCACAGCGCCGCGCGCGAACGGCGGCGCAGTTCTGGGTCCGGCTTGGGTGGCTCAGGGTTATGCGTCATGGGGGTTGATTGTACGCGGTGCAGGTAGAATCGCACGCATGGGCCGAATAATCCTCCTCCTACTCTTTGTCCTCGCCGCCTACCTCGTCTGGAAGGCCTTCGGGCCCTCGACATGGAAAAAGCGCGAGGTGGAACAACCCCGCGCTATCAAAGGCCCCGATGATGACGAGGAGTTCCTCTGGAAACTGGAAAAGGAGCGCTTCAAGCAGCGCCGCGCACAGGAGGCAGAAGAAGAAAAGCGCCGCCAGCGCCGCAAACGCGACGCCGACGGCGAGAAGGACTAGGCTTCCTTCGGCACGAAGCGCATCTCTAGGCCTAAGGCCTCAGCCACGGCGGTGATCTTTTCCCACCGCACGCCCGCACCACCGTGCTCGATGGTGTGGAGGGTGGAGCGGGAGATACCGGCGGCGTCGGCAAGCTGCTGCTGCAAAATGCCTAACTCGCGCCGCCGCTCGGCAAATTGGGCGCCTAGGCCCAAAATCACGGCGTTATCGCCGGCCGGCTTTCCCTGCTTATGGCGCGGGCTCGTATGCTCCGCCATCTAGTTCAGCCCCGCATAGGAGTGCAGGCCGGAGACGACCATATTGATAAAGAACAGGTTGAAGACCATCAGCGCCATCGCCATGACGTTGATCCACGGCGCCGCCTTGCGGAAAGCCGGCGTCGCACGCGCGTGCAGGTAGGCGGCATACAGGATCCAGGTGGCAAAGGACACGGTCTCCTTCGGGTCCCAGCCCCAGAAGCGGCCCCAAGCGGACTCGGCCCAGATGGCACCCAAGATGATGCCCAGACCCAAGGTCGGCAGGGTAATAACAGCCAGGCGGTAGGCCAGCTGGTCAATCTTCGCGGCCGAAGGCAGCGGGCGGGCCACCGCACCGACCAAGCCATGCTCGGCGTGCTTCGGTTGCGCCATACGCAAAAGGGTCAGCAGCGAAACAATGCCGGAGATAATACCGATGGACGCGCCCAAAGAAACCACGGTGACGTGGATGGGCAGCCAGTGCGACTGCAGCGCCGGCACCACCGGGGCGGACTCGGCATAGAGCTTGGTGGAGCCATAAAACATCAGCGCGAGGGTCGGGGTGAGCAGCCACGGCCACACGGTGCGCCATTCCTTGCGCTGCATGGCAATATTGCCCACCAGCAGCACGCCGAAGCTCACCATCAGCACGTACTCGTACAGGTTGCCAAACGGGAAGCGGCCGGTGGCCAGGCCGCGCAGCACAATCGCCGCGGCGTGCAGGGCAATGCCCACCCACATCAGCGCGCTGGTCATGCCGCCGAGCTTATCGGCCTTGCGCTCCTTTTCCTTCAGCTCATCGGCCGTGATTCCGGAAGAAGACTGGGCAACCTCGCCGGCATAGCTCTGCTTGTCGACGCCCCCAGCGCCCGCCCCCACCAAGACCTTCGCGGCCTCGGATTTCACGGCGCGGCGGCCCTCGATGATGCCCTGCATGCGTCCGTAATAGAACAGGGACATAAAGAGCGCGACGCAGTACACCACAAAGGCGGTCTGCACCGCGATATCCGAGAAATTAGACAGATTCTGATCGATCTGCATGCATGCTCCTAGCCTTCACACGTGCGGGGTAAGTGCTGATTACCTTACTCAGCGAAACGACCCAATCCAACTTTTGTTGGATCGGGCCGGGGGCGCTAATCGTCGGTATAAAGTTCGTCTTCTTCGACCTCGTCTGGGTCGGGCAGCTCCAGCAGCGCGCGGTGCAGCTCGTGGAACTCCTCGGACCAGCCGGCGCGGTCGGTGCGGGCGAGACCGCCCATCTCCACGTCGGTGCCGCCGGCCGCATTCGGCCGCAGGCGGATGTAGACGCGGCGGCGCTTAATTATCAGCGATCCCACCAAAGAAATGAGCATCACCAGCGCGGAGGCCAGCACCCACTTCTGGAAAGGATCATAAGAGACCTGGTAGTTGGCGAACTCGCTGGCGCCGTCGAAGGTGATCTTCGTGCCATCGTCCAGGGTGACGTCCTCGCCCTGGTTGAGGTTCACGCGGTCAATCTTTTGCAGCTGGCCGGACTGCACCAGGTTCGGGTCCAGCGAGAAGAAGGACTGCGGGGTGCCGGTGTCCAGGCCGGCATCGCCGCGGTAGATATCGATGGCCATCGCCGGATCCTGCAGCCCGGGGTATGCGGACTGCAGCAGCTTGCCGTTCTCGCCGGACCACTCGGCCGTGGGCGCGAAGAGGCCCTGGATGGCGATCTGGTTCTGGCGGCGGTCATAGAGATCCGGGTGCATGCCGGCCGGTGGGTCGAAGCGCATCGCGCCGGAGGACAAGAAGAAGGTCGTGTCATTCGGCTGGAACTGAATGGTCTGGGTGCGCTTTTCGCCATTGGGCCATTCCACCGTCACCGTCGGTGCGTAGCCGTGGCCCTGCAAGTAGACGCGGTTGTGCGCCAAGCGCAGCGGGTGGTTGACCTTAAGCTCATAATCCTTCCACTCGGAGTCATCCTTGTAGATGTCTTCGTCCTCCGCGTAGGAGACGTTGGAGGTAAACATCTCCGCCTGGCCGTTGGGCAGGTATTCGGCCGCGAAGTCATGGGCGATGAGGCAGAAGGGGTGGAGACCGGTGCCGTCGAAAAGCGGGCCGGCGCGGAAGGAGTCAAAGTTGGACGTGGAGGTATTGCAGAACTCCGTGGACTGGTCCAGGGTCTGGCCGCCGCCCTGTGAGCCGGACTCGGTGACCACGATGACCTGGCCCTCGTAGTTGACCAAGCGGCCGGCGGCGACGGTGACCAAGATGGCCACCAACGCCACGTGGAAGATGAGGTTGGCCAGCTCGCGGCCGTAGCCGCGCTCTGCGGAAAAGGTATGCACGCCGGCGCGGTCTTCTTCGGGGGCGTACTCGGCCACGCGCCACTTCTTCAGGCGCTTTTTAATTTCCGCGGATAGCTCTTCCTCGCTCTTATCCGAGTGCCCCTCGGCCGCCAGCGGCAGCTTGTGGAGGTACTTCGGCGCGCGTGTTGGCGGGGTCTTCCACGCCTTGTAGTGATCCCAGGAGCGCGGCAGGATGCAGCCCACCAGGGAAATGGCCAAGAGGATGAAGATGGCCTGGAACCAGACGGACGAAAAGACGTCGAAAAGCTGCAGCTTGTCGTAGATCTTCGCTACGTTGCCGTTGGACTCGATGAAGTCCTGCACGTTCTGCTCGTTGAGGTCGCGCTGCGGCAGCAAGGAACCGGGAATCGCGGCCAACGCGAGCAAGAAAAGCAGCGCCAGCGCCGTGCGCATGCTGGTCAGCCAATGCCAGGCTTTGCGGAAATATTTCACGTCTCTCCTAAATCAGG
Organism: Corynebacterium sp. MSK195; assembly: GCF_030228885.1. NCBI lineage: Bacteria > Bacillati > Actinomycetota > Actinomycetes > Mycobacteriales > Corynebacteriaceae > Corynebacterium > Corynebacterium sp. MSK195. The sequence goes on from NZ_JASPGT010000002.1 coordinate 215,080, forward strand.
GTTGCGCCAAAGTTGCCGGTCCACTGGCGGATGAGGCTAATAAACTCGCCCCACAGGCCGGTTACCAGGGCCAGGCCGACGAGGATCATGGCCACGCCGCCGATGACCTGGATGGTATGCGAGTGCTTGCGGGCCCACGAAATCGAACGCATCGCCCGCGCGGAGCCCAGCGCCACCAGCAGGAACGGCAGGCCCAAGCCCAGGCAATAAAAGATGATGAGCAGCACGCCGCGCGCGGCCGTCATGCCTTCGGTGCCGGCCGATACGGAAATAATGGCAGTCAGCGTTGGCCCCAGGCACGGCGTCCAGCCCAGCGCGAATACCCCGCCGAGTAGCGGCGCGCCCAGCCAGGTGGTCCAGCGCTTCGGCGCCAAGCGGGTATCTTTCTGCAGCGCTGGAATCGCGCCTAAGAAGACCACACCCATCAGGATGGTCACGCCGCCGCCTACCCGCATGAGCGTCTCCTCATTGAGGCGGAGCGCGGAAATCGCGCCGAATACGGAGACCGTCGCCAGCAGGAAAACTACGGTAAAGCCCAGGATGAACAAGGCGGCGGCCAGTACCACGGCCCATTGCCTGCGCTTGCCGACGCCCACCCCCAACTCACCGTCAAACGTAACCTCGCCGCCCACTACGCCGGCTAGGTAGGAAATATAGCCAGGCACCAGTGGGATCACGCACGGGCTGGCGAAGCTCACCAGCCCCGCCACGGCGGCCGCGAGCAGGCCCAGAATCAGTGGGCCGGAGGTCGCGGCCTCGGCAAAGGAGTTGCCGATGCTCGCTGCGTTATCCATTTATTCCTTTTCTAACTTGTCCACTACGTCCATCACATCTTGGGCGGTGATGGACCGCAAAAAGACCGTAGCCGGGCGGTGCTGTTTATCCAAGACGATGGTGGTCGGGACCACGGAGGTGGGCACGCCGCCAAGGGCCGCTGCGGTCTTAAACGGCGGATCGTAGATGGAGGGATACTTCAGCCCGTTGTCTTCGAGGAAGTCATTGGACACCTGCGGGTTATAGTCGCGCACATTGATGCCCAAGACGGTGCCAATCTTCCGCTTCTGTAGCTCGGAGTGGATCTCTTGGAGGTCATCAGCCTCGGCGCGGCACGGAGCGCACCACTGGCCCCAGGAGTTGAGCACGACGATTTCGCCCTCATAATCCTCCAGAGAAATGGTCTTATCCGTATCGCGCACATCCTCGCCGGAGAATGTGCGCAGCGGCTTGCGCTCGGATTCCTCGTAATTGATGACCTTTTCGCCGCCGGGCGTGATGAACTCGAAGTTGCCGCCGGTAGCAACCGCGTTTTGCGCGTTATCGGCGTCCTGCGAGCACCCAGCAAGTGGCAGCGCGATGGCTGCCGCCGCCAGCACCGCGCCGACTGCGCGTCTGCGTTGCGCTGCCATTAAATCTCCTGGGCCGGCGAGGAGTAGAAGATGTCCGTGACCTGGTTATCTTCAAAAAGCAGGGAGGTAACCGAGGCCAAGTCGCATTCGCGGTTCCACGGCGCGTGCGGCAGGCGCTGGCCCAGCACGGTGCGCTGCACCATCACGATGGGCAGCTGGTGGCTGACCAAGATCGCCTCGTGGCCGGCCGCGGCGGTGCGGGCGCGCTCGATGGAGCCCAGCATGCGCTCGGCAATCTGCTCATAGGGCTCGCCCCACGAAGGCTCCAGCGGGTTGACCAGCAGCGGCCAGCGGCGCGGGTTCCACAGCGCGGAGCGTAGGCCCTTGGTACGCAGGCCCTCGAAACGGTTGCCGGACTCGATGAGCGTCTTATCGACGTCCACGTCTAGCCCCGTTACCTGCGCAATCGGCCGCGCGGTTTCCTGGGTGCGCTGCAACGGCGAGGCCGCCAGGTAGGTCACGTCATGATCGCGGAAGGACTCCGCGGTGCGCGCCGCCATGGAATGCCCGCGCGAGGACAGGTGATAGCCCGGGATGCGACCGTAGAGAATCTTCTCCGGGTTGTGGACCTCGCCGTGGCGCACGAGGTGAACGATGGTGCGTGTCATGTCTCTCCTTGGTGTGCGGGACTTAATGTGCGGGACGCGCGGCGGCCGCGGCCTGGGCGGCGGGCTTGAGGGCGGCTTCGATGAGTTCAAAGTCGGCGTCGGTAAGTGCATCCGAGACAAACCAGGTCTCGAATGGGCTTGGCGCGACGTAGATGCCGTTATCCAACAGGGCGTGGAAGAACGGGGTGAAGCGGAAGGTCTCGGCCGCCTGCATATCGGCAAAGTTGCGGCCCTCGCCCTCGGCAAAGCGGATGGAGAACATCGAAGACGCTCGCTGGATGTGGTGCGCTACGCCCTCGGCCGACAGAGCGGAAGAAATCATGCCGGTCAGGCGGTCCGCGTTGGCCTGTAGGCGCTCGTAGAGCGATTCATCGGCCAGCTCCAAAGACTTCAGGCCGGAGGCCATCGCCACCGGATTACCGGACAGCGTACCGGCCTGGTAGACCGGACCGTCCGGAGCGAGGTAGTCCATGACCTCGGCGCGGCCGCCGAAAGCAGCGGCCGGCAGGCCACCGGAGACGACCTTGCCAAAGGTCACCAAGTCCGCCGCCACGCCGTCGACGCCGTACCAGCCCTTATAGGAGGTGCGGAAGCCGGTCATGACTTCGTCGAGGATGAGGAGGGCGCCGTCGCTATGGGCGACGTCGGCAAGCGCGGCATTGAAACCCTCTTCCGGTGCCACGGTGCCCATGTTGCCGGCCGAAGCCTCCGCGATAATGCAGGCAATCTCGCCCGGGTGCTGCGCAAATGCCTCGCGCACGGCCTCGATATCGTTATAAGGAACGACGATGGTATCGGCCGCCGTCGCGCCCGTAACGCCCGGGGAATCCGGCAGCGCAAAGGTCGCCACACCGGAGCCGGCCGAGGCCAACAGCGCATCCACATGGCCGTGGTAGCAACCCTCGAACTTCAGCACCTTGGCGCGGCCGGTGTAGCCGCGGGCCAGGCGCACCGCAGACATGGTGGCCTCGGTGCCGGAGTTAACCATGCGCACCTTATCGGCCGCGGTGCGCGACACAATGGCCTCCGCGAGTAAGGCCTCACCCTCGGTGGGCGAGCCGAAGCTCAAGCCGCCCGCAGCGGCCTGCTGCACGGCCTCCACAATCTCCGGGTGCGCATTGCCGTGGATCATCGGGCCATAGGAGCTGACCAGGTCAACGTACTCGTTGCCATCGACGTCCCACAGGCGCGAGCCCGCACCGCGCTCAATCACGCGGGCCTGGCCGCCCACGGAGCCAAACGCGCGCACCGGCGAGTTCACCCCGCCCGGAATCACCTTGGAAGAACGCTCAAACCACTGTTGCGACTGGGAAGTATTAGGCATGTCTGACATTCTAGCGATTCGCGCGCTATACAAAAGTTGGAGTGCGCGATTCACAGTCAGCCGCTAAACTTCGGGGCGTTGCACTTTTCAATTCGGGGGGGATTTTCAATGCAGCGCACTCTCATTTTCGCCATCCTGGCCGCTTTCTGCCTAGCCGGCTGCGCCCAGCCCGAGCCCGAGCGGCCGCTGCCTACCTCGGTGGGTGCCACCCCGCTTGCCGACGCCCCCTCCTGGCAACCCCCTCCCCGCCCGCTCGCCCCGCGCGACCTTCCTCGGGAGGACACCCCGGTTCCCTCACCTCCGGCCGAGCAGCCTTCGCCGTCGGACTCGGCACCTGCTCCTGCGTCTGGTTCGCGTCCTAGCCCGGCTCCCGCGCCACGGCAGCGGCCCGCACCAGCGCCCGCACCGCGTCTGCAACCAGCGGCGCCGGCCCCACGCCCACCTGCGCGGGACAAAAGCGGCCTGCCAAACCTCAATATTCCGCCGCACGAGGTGCGCGGGCGCATCGAAGACGCGGTGCCTGATGTGCCGGCAGTGCCCGCTATGCCCGCGCCGGCCCCGCCACCTGCGCCGCCGCTGCCACCCGCGCCGCGGATTCCGGGCCTCTAACTCACCGCTTTCAGCCCCACGACGCCGCCGATAATCATGGCGAGGAATAGTACCTTCCACACCGTGGCGGCCTCGTGTCCGGCGGCGAAAGAATAGATAACCGCCACCGACGCGCCAACGCCCGCCCACACCGCATAGGCCGTGCCCACCGGGATGCTGCGCATCGCCCACGCCAGGCCGGCCATGGAAATCGCGCAGGCCACGAGGAAAATAAGCGAGGGCCACAGGCGCGTAAAACCTGCGGACTTATCCAGCGCCGCCGCCCACACGGCCTCGAATGCGCCGGAGAAAATCAAGATGAACCACGCCATAACTGCTTCCTGGCCGTCTTGTCGCGTTGCCGGGTACGGCTCCCTCGTCCGGGGCTCGTGCAAGTCGCGGCGAACCTACACCCAATGATGGCACACTAGGAAACCATGAAGATTGCATTTCTTGGAACTGGCCGCATGGGAACCGAACTAGCCCGCCGCCTGCTCAACGAGCAAGACGGCATCGAATTGACCGTCTGGAACCGCACCGCCGAGCGCGCCCAACCGCTGGTGGAGGAAGGCGCCGAGCTTGCCGCCTCGCCTACCGAGGCCGTAGCGAACGCCGAGGTCATTATTACCTCTCTCTTCGGGCCCGACGATGTCCGCGAGGTCGTCGTCGAGCCGCAGCTCATCCCCGCCGGCGTGACGTGGATTGACACCACCACCGTCTCGCCCAATGATGCCCGCGAGTTCGCCGCCGCCGTGGAAACCTACGTCCACGCCCCGGTCGTCGGCACGCTTGGCCCGGCCCGCGAGGGCAAACTCGGCGTCTATGTGGGCACGCCTAACGACGCCCGCCGTGAGCAAGCCATGTCCCTCGCCGAGTCCTGGGCAGGCGAAGACAAGCTCATCGGAGTGGAGACGGCGGCCACGGCGGCCATCGGAAAGCTGCTGGCAAACCTCGCGCTCGCCGTCACCGCCGAGGGCCTGCTCGAAGCCCTGCAGCTCGGAGAGTCCGAGGGCCTAGACTCCGAGGTGGTGCTGCAGATGCTCGATATCACCGGCCTTTCCTTCATCGCCAATATGAAGGCGCCGTTTATCACCGGCGAGCGCAATACCGACCCGGGCGATTTCACCGTCGACGCCCTAGCCAAGGACTCCAAGCTCATGGAGATGACCTCCACCAAGCCACTGCCCGCCCTGACCGCCGCCATCGGCCGTTTTGAGGAAATGCAGGCCATGGGCCACGGCGATCAGGACTTCTCCTCCATCTTCGTTTTCCGCAATAAGGGCTAGTTATCCACAGGCCTGCCGGGCATGCGGGCCGAAATTCGCCCTGTGGGCCCTAGTTATCCACAGGTTCACGCGCTCACCCTCGCACAGGTTGCACGCCGTGGCTTAGGCTGCGGGGCATGACAGCTCTTCAGACCTATCTCGCGGCCCTGGCGCCCGGCATCGACATCGTTGCCGGGTGCGCCGGTATGTCTGAAGATCAGCTGCGCGCTGCCGGTGCGCCCAATAAGACGGCCCGCACTTTGCTCACGCTTGCCGACGCCCTCTTTGCCCCCACCTCCTTTACCCGCTTGCAGCGCCAGGCGGTGACCGCCGCCCGCGACCGCGCCCACCCGCTGCCCACGCTGGAGGTCATCGAGCGCTACGCTTCCCGCGCCAAGACCAAGCGCGACGCCTGGCGCCTGCGCGTGGAACTGTGCCGCACCGCCGCCGATACCGATGAGATGGAAAAGCTGGCGCGCAAAAAGCTGCGCGAGCTCAATCCCCCGGCCCCGCCGCGCCCCGGCGTGCGCATCCGCCGCCGCAAGGACGCACCGTGGACCCTCGCGATTACCGGGCCCTCTTCGCTCATCGCGGACTTAGAATCCAGTCTGGATGAGGATGCTCCCCTCGACTCCGTAGCGGAGCTCTTCTCCCCTTCCGGCGCCTCACCGGCTGCCCGCCCGACCATTACGACCAACGCGATCATCACGCTCGACGAGCTTGACCGCATCATCGACGGCGACGGCGAGGAAATCACCATCCAGCTCACCAACGGTGCCCGCCTCACCGGCACGGAACTTGTCTCGCGCACGCTGGCAGACCGCGGGCTAATCACCCTCGTCCACCCCTTCGAGGGCGCGGTCAACCTCTACCGCACGGAGCGCATGGCCAACGAGAAGCAGCGTCTCATGGCAGCCGCGGAAAATCCGGTATGCCCGTGGGCCGAATGCAACTATCCGGCGGATAAATGCCAGGTACACCACTTGCAGGCGTGGCGGCACGGCGGCGATACCAATATGGCAAACCTCGCCACCTGCTGCCCGTACCACAACGGCGTCAACGACGACGATCCAAATGCCTCACCGGTGCGCGGGCGCCTCGTGCGACGCCGAGGCCGCGTGGTGTGGCAGCCGCCCTGGGCTGACACCGCGCCAGCACCGCCATCGGCCCACTAGCCTCTAAACCGCCAGGCAGCAGGATGCCCTGCTGCCGCATTGGCATGCCCGCAGCTAGCGAACCCCGCAGCTAGCGAGCGATGCGGGCCGCAGCAGCGCGGGCGTCCGCGATGACGTTTGGCACCCCAACCCCGCCGGCCCAAGCGCCGGTGGCATCGATGCCCGGCGTCGCCGCGAGGGCACCGCGCGCACCGGCCACGGTTTCCAGGTGTCCGGCATCAAAGCGCGGCAAACCGCCGAACCAGCGCTGGGTAAAAATCTCGGCAACGCCCGCGGCGCGGCCGTCGAAGCCGGTGAGCCGCTGAAGGTCGTCGAGGGCGTAGTCGACGAGGTCGTCTTCCTCGGCGCGGACGATGGCGTCGTCGCCAAAGCGGCCGAAGGAGGCGCGCACCAAGGCACCACCGCGCTCGGCCAAGTGCGGCCACTTGCGCGAGGACAGCGTGAAGGCCTTGGCGTGAACGTCGTCTTGGTCGGTGGCGACGAGGATGCCGGAGTTCTGCGGCAACACGTTGCCGGCCGGGTCCGTGTCAGACTCAAACTTCAGGCCCACGACTGCCGACGCCGCCAGCTTCACGCTCTTCAACCGCTCCGCCGCCCGCGGGGATACCTTGGGTAGCAGGCGCGCTGCGGTCGGGGCCGGGGTGGCCACCAGCACGCGGTCGAAGGGGACGGTATCTCCGGGTGCGCCGGCTAGGCGGAATTTCTCGCCTTCTCGAGTGATGCCGGAGATGAAGGTATCGAGGTAGATCTTGGCACGGGATTCATCGGCCAGCGCCTCGTAGAGTTCTGCGTAGCCGCCGCGGAAGGTCTGAAAGACGGGGCCGCCGTTGCTCGGCTTGGCCGCGCGGGCTTCTTCCAGCGAGCGGACCGCGGCCGAGAGGGTGACTGGGCCGCGCTCGGACAGCGCGTCGAGGGTCTCGGCCAGCGCTGGGATGGTCGCGCGTAACCCCAGGTCATCGGCCGAGCAAGAGTACACGCCGCCGAGGAGGGCGGAGATAACGTGGTCGACGAGGTCGTCGCCAAACTGCTGGCGCACCAAGCGGCCGACGGAGACGTCGCTGCCTGCCGTCCACTCGAAAGGCTCCTCGTTATCGATGCGGCGCGCAGTCTCGGCCGAGACCAAGTGAGCGACCGGCTCCGAGTGCGAAGGAATGCCCATCATCCCGCCGCGCGGTAGCGGCTTAAGCTCGCCGGAGTACACCAGCGAATGCAGACCGGAGGGCTCAACCAAGCTCCCGCCTAGGCCGAGGGATTCGATAAATTCCACGGCATCGTAGCGGCGGGCCAGGAAGGCCTCGGCACCCATGTCGGTCGGGCCGTCATTAAACGGCACGGAGTACAGCTTGCCGCCGATACGGCCGGCGGCCTCGAAAACCTCAACGTCGTGGTCGCGCAGCTCGTAAGCGGCCGTCAAGCCCGCCAGGCCGGCACCAATAATCGCAATACGCATTTAGCCCTCCTCGTGAATGATGGATACGGCGCGGGTGATGGCCTCCGCGTCGGTAGTTGGCAAGACCCCATGGCCGAGGTTCCAGATATGGCCGTCGATATCGCCGCGCTCGCGGGCCCGATCGACCTCGCCGCGGATGGTGCGCACGGCCTGGCGCACGGCGTCGTCGCCGGCAAAAAGCATGGCCGGGTCGAGGTTGCCCTGCAACACGCGGGCGCTCACGCGCTCGGCCGCGGCGTCCATGGGCACGCGATAATCGACGCCCATAACTTCCGACCCCGCCTCCGACATGGCCGGCAATAGCTCGCCGGTGCCGACGCCGAAGTGGATGCGCGGGATTTTCACGCCGGCCAGGATTTCCCGGGAGTACGGCAGCACGAACTCGCGGTAGTCGCGCTCGTTGAGGTAGCCGGCCCAGGAATCAAAGAGCTGCATGGCGTCAATGCCGGCGTCGACCTGTACTTGCAGGAAACGGGTGATGGTCGGCACCAGGCGGCGCATGAGCATGTGCCAGGTCTCCGGCTCTGCGTGCATGAGCGCCTTGGTGCGCTCGTGGTTCTTGGATGGCCCGCCCTCAACAAGGTAGCTGGCCAGCGTGAACGGCGCGCCAACGAAGCCGATGAGCGCTTGGGTTTCGGTGAGCTCGGCCAGGATGCGGGCGATGCCTTCGGTGACCTCGGGGACGTCGGTCTCCAGCAGCGGCAGCTTGCCGACGTCCTCCCTACTCCGCACCGCCTGCTCCATCACCGGCCCACGCCCCGGCACGATATCAACCTTGACGCCCGCGGCCTTGAGCGGGACGACGATATCGGAGAACAAGATGGCGGCGTCAACGTCGTGGCGGCGCACCGGCTGCAGGGTAATTTCTGCCAGCAGTTCCGGCATGAAGCAAGAATCGAGCATGCTAATCCCCTCGCGGGCGGCGCGGTACTCCGGCAGCGAGCGGCCGGCCTGGCGCATGAACCAGACTGGGGGTCGGGAGGGGGTGCGGCCGAGGGCGGCGTCGATAAGCGGGGCACGATTGAGTCGAGACATGCCCCAATTATGAATCAAAAGTTGGAGTGAGGGCTAATTAGCCACGCAAGCTGCGGTCCTTGATAAAGCGGTTGGACTGCGGCTGGAAAAGCAGCGCGAGGGCGACGATCAAGGTGATGGGGATAATCAGCAGCCCGAGCCCGCCGATGCCGAGTGCAAGAGCGGCGATATTGGTAAAAAGCGCGAATGCGATGACCACGGTGATGATGCGGCGCGCCCACTTGGACCCGCCGGCCAGCTGCGCCGCGAAGAGCGCAAGCAGGATAGCGCCGACGGCATTGGTCACCGCGACAAATAGGCGATTGGAGTGGAGGTACTCCGCGACCTGCGCATTCTGCGGCTCCACCTGTGGCCCGCCCGAGCCGAAGATGCCCACCATGCCGCTCACCAACATGATCACGGCGCTGACGACGAGCACCCAATATGCCCAGCGCAGCGGCCGCGGCCACGCGTCGACGCTCTCCTTGGCAGAGGTGTTTCGGGCCGCGCGGTTATAGTCGCGGGGCCCGGGCCGCTCGGTATTATTCATCGCTTGTTCTCCCGGTCAGTGCGGCTAGCACCGTCGGCACGGTTGGTGCGGTCGCGCCTGTTGCCGTCGCGTTTGCTGCGCTGGTCGTCTTTAGAGCGCTTGCGCTCTTCTTCGGCGCGCTTCTTCTCGCGCTGCGCTTGCTCGAGTTCCTTTTCCAGCTCGCGCATCTGCTCGAGTTCGCCGGTGTAGTCCAAGGTCTCGGCCCGCACGGAGAAAATCAGGCCGAGTACCGCCGCGACGCCGACAAGGATCTGCACCATGCCATCGGCGGCAAAGAGCCAATCGGGCACGTCCGCGCCGGCCGGGGTGACCATGAAGGTCAGCAGGATGCGGAAGCCGAAGTAGAGCGAAAAAGCGAACCACACGCGGCGCGAGGTGCCGGCCCGCTTGCTGCGGTTAGCAAGGGACCGCAACAGGAAGGCCAGCAGCACGATAATCGCAAGCGAAATGGCCGCCGAAAGAGCGACGGAGCCGTAGGCGGCGGTGCGGAGGAAGGCGTCGGAAAGCTGGGCTTCATCCACGCCGGCCGGTGCGGATTTGGCCATCTCCTTGGCCTGCGACATGAGTACGTCGTGGTTGAGCAGCGTGAGCACCACGTTGAGCACCTGGTGCACGGCCTCGCCGCATAGCCCGCCCAGCCACAGCCACAGCATGTACGTCACGGACTCCGGCCGCTGCTGCCGCGGCGGGCGTTGCGTGCGAGGGGCAGGGGCGGGCGACGGGGGCGTAGCAGTCACAGGGGTCCTTTACTTGAGCAGGCGGGCGGCTTCGGTAGCGAAGTAGGTCAGAATCTGGCCGGCGCCGGCGCGCTTGAATGCGGTCAGCGACTCGAGCATGATGGCTTCGCCGTCGATCCACCCGTTGGCGGCCGCGGCCTTGACCATCGCGTACTCGCCGGAGACCTGGTAGACCGCGACCGGCACGGGAGAAGTCTCCGCCACGGCCGAGAGCACGTCCAGGTAGGGCAGGCCGGGCTTGACCATAACGAAGTCCGCGCCCTCTTCGATGTCGAGCTCGGCCTCGAGCAGGGACTCGCGGAAGTTGCGCGGATCCTGCTGGTAGGTGCGACGGTCGCCTTCCAGGGAGGAACCGACGGCATCGCGGAACGGGCCGAAGAAGGCGGAGGCGTACTTGGCGGAATAGGCCATGATGGCCACGTCCTCGTGGCCGGCCTCGTCGAGATCGGCGCGGATGGCGCCGACCTGGCCGTCCATCATGCCCGACGGGGAGACGATCTGGGCGCCGGCGCGGGCTTGGGAGCGGGCCATGTCTTGGTAGAGCTTGACGGATTCGTCGTTAAGCACGCGGCCCTTGTCATCTAATACGCCGCAGTGGCCGTGGGAGGTGAACTCGTCCAGGCAAGTATCGGCCATAACGATGAGGTCATCGCCGAATTCCTCGTGCAGGCAGGAAATACCGCGGTTCAAAATGCCCTGCGGGTCCCAGGCGACGGAGCCGGTATCGTCCTTGTCCTCATCGAGCGGCACGCCGAAAAGGTCGATGCACGCCACGCCGGCCTCCAACGCCTCTTCGGCCGCGCGGCGCAGCGAGTCGAAGGTGTGCTGGTAGACGCCCGGCATGGAGGGAATCTCGCGCGGTGCGTCGAGGCCGTCCACGATGAACATGGGCAGAATCAGGTCCGAGGGGCGGACCTCGGTTTCGGCCACGAAATTGCGCATCTGCGGGGTGGTGCGCAGGCGGCGTGGGCGGCGGGCTGGGAAGGTGCTCATTGGGTACTCCTTAGAGCGAGACTAAAACTTATGCCTTGTCGACCTTAGTAGCCTTCTTGCGCGAGCGGCGTTTCTTGCGCGGCGCGGGCAGGTTTCCGGCGGCGCGGAGGGCGGCGACGTGGTCTGCGAGGGCGTCGACAAGCGCGGGCACATCGGCGACTTCGGGCACCACATCGACGCGCAGGCCCATCTCTTCCGCGGCCGCTCTTGCCGACGGCCCGATACACGCAATGATCGTCCGCTGGTGCGGTTTGCCCGCAATGCCCACCAGATTGCGCACGGTGGACCCGGAGGTGAAGGCGACGGCGTCGAAGCCGCCGGTCTTGATCATGTCGCGGATCTCGGCCGAAGGCGGGGCGGCGCGGACGGTGCGGTAGGCCACGACGTCGTCGACCTCCCAGTCGAGGGCCTTGAGCCCGTCAACCAGGGTGTCGGCCGCGATATCGGCGCGCGGGAGTAGGACGCGGCCGACGGCGTCGATGTCTTCTACGAAGTTGGGGAAGACATCGAGCAGGCCCTCGGCGTTCTGCTTCTTCTTGTGTGGCAAAAGCTCTGGGACCATACCCTTGGCGCGGATGGCGGCCGCGGTTTTGGTGCCCACGGCCGCGAGGTGGACGCCGGCGAAATCGCGGGCGTCGAGGCCAAGCTGGGCAATCTTGTCCCACACCGCGGTCACGGCGTTGACGGAGGTGAAGACGATCCACTTATAGCGGCCCTCAACGATGCCCTTGATGGCGCGGTCCATCTGCGCCGGGTTGCGCGGCGGCTCGATGGAGATGGTGGGCACGTTTTGCGGGATGGCGCCGTAGCCGGCCAGACGCGCGGACATCGGGCCAGCTTGTTCCTTGGTGCGCGGGACGAGCACGCGCCAGCCATAGAGTGGGCGGTTTTCCCACCAGGAGTACTTGGTGCGGTCGTCGATGCTGCGGCCGAGAGTAACGACGAGCGGGCCGGTGAGGTCCGCGTCGAGCTTGCCCATGGTGCCCAGCGTGGTCTCATAGGTGCGCTGCAGGCGGGTGGTGCCGTGGACGGTGACAAATGCATCGGTCTCGGCCGGCATGCCGCGCTGCTGCAGCTCCTCGGAGATGACAGGCAGGTCCTCCTTGGTGGCCTGCAGGACGATGGGCTGGGTGGCGTTGGCCAGCGCGTCCCAATCGGCGCCGTCGGTAACGTCGGCCTCGGTATAGGTGGAGCCGAGGGCAATGCCGGCAAAGGACGGCACGGTAGACGGCAGGGACATGCCCGGCACTACCTGGAATTCCAGGCCAGCAGACGCCACGGCGTTGATCTCGGCCTTGATGGACTCGCGGTGCAGCGGGTTGCCGGTGACCAGTCGGATGACGTCCTCGCCATCGGCCTCGACCAAGCACTCACGCAGCTGGCCCACGATATCTTCGGCCGGCTCGTACAACACCGCGGCCGTTGGCGGCGCGGGGCGGGGCGGTTTGCGGCGCGCGCCCTTGGCTTTGGCATCGGCGCACATTTGGGCGTATTCGGCCTCGGCGGCGTCGAGAAGCTCTTGCGGAACGGGCAGCGCGGCGGCGACGGCATCGCGCACGCCCTGCATGACCTGCGGATCGGTCACGGCGATGGCACTATTTGCCAGAACCTCGCGGGCGCGCACGGTCAGCAGGTCGGGATTACCTGGACCAGCGCCCACAAAGACGATCTTGCCCAATTGGGTGTCTGGCGCGGCATTGCTCATAAAGTTCTTTTCTAAAATCGGGCGCGCGGCACCGCGCACGGACATGATCGCATGCGGTGTGGTTCCCCGCGCCGGCGGTGGGTGACACGGTCTTAACGGCCAAAATCCCAGGCCTTGCGTCCTGGGATGCCCTTAAAGGGGGCCGGATCATTGCGGGACAATGATCTGTGGTATCTACACCTTAAATTATTAGCGCCTAAAGGCGAAATTACTTGCCCAGCAGCTCGGCCGCGCCACCGGCGAAAAGCTCGTCCGAGATGCGCGCGCCAAGATCGGCGGCTTCGGCCGCGGAGCCGGAAGCGGTGGCGGTGAGCTGGCGGGATCCGTCGAGCGCGAAGACGCCGCCGCGCACGGTGAGCTGGTCACCGTCCCAGCGCGAGGTGGCGGCCACCGGCGCGGTGCAGCCGGCCTCGAGGCGGGCCAGCACGGCGCGCTCACCAGCAGCGGCGGCCGAGGCGCGGTCGTCGACAATGGCGTCTAGGGCCGCGGCTGCCTCAGTGCCGGCCACGGCCTCGATGGCGAGTGCGCCCTGGGCCGGCGCCGGCATGAAGACGGAAGGCTCGAAGATTTCGGTGGCGCGGTCCGCGTAGCCGCCGCGCAGCAGGCCGGCGTAGGCCAGCAGGACGGCGTCGAGCTCGCCGTCGGTGACCTTGGACATGCGAGTATCGATGTTGCCGCGCAGCGGGCGAATTTCCAGGTCTGGGCGGAGAGCGGCCAGCTGGGAGATGCGGCGCGGGGCGGAGGTGCCCACACGCGCGCCCTGCGGCAGCTGCGCCAGGCTCAGACCATCGCGGGCGACGAGCGCCTCGCGGGAATCCTGGCGCTGCGGCACCACGAGGCGGAAGCGTTCATCGGGGGCGGTGGGCAGGTCCTTAAACGAGTGCACGGCAATATCGCATTCACCGGCATAGAGCGCCTCGCGCAGCGCCTGGGTAAATACGCCGACGCCGATGCGCTCGACCGGCGCCATATTGACGTCGCCGGCGGTGGTGACGATGTGGAGTTGGGAGTCAAAGCCGGCGTCGATAAGCCAATCGCGCACATGACCCGCCTGGGTGGTGGCGAGCTTGGAGCCGCGGGTACCAATCTGAAACATTTAGGCCTCCTTTGCCATGGTGGGCAGTTCATTGACGGCCACGGACACACCGGAGCCTTCCAGCTGCAGGCCAAAAAGCTCCTGCAGGGCGTTTTCGCTGCTGACACTGCTTTCCGACGCCGCCAGCTTCTTCGCCCTAACCGTCGGTTCATGCAGCAGTTTATCGGCCACACGCTTGAGCGCGCGCTGAACGTCCTCGAGCTGCTTGCCCGCGAGCTCGGGGTGCTTGTGCTGCAGGCGCGCGGCCTCGCACTCGACGAGATCGGCCGCGCGGCGGTGCAGGGCGCTTACGGCCGGGGCGACGTCGCGCACGCGCTGGGCCGAGGTATAGGCCGCCAGCTCTTCGTCGACGATGTGGCGGGCCTGCACGTGCGGGCTGGTCCCGGCCGCGACATCGGTATCGGCGGCCGAAAGCGACTTGCTCAGGCGCTCGATATTGACCAAGTCCACGCCCTCGGCCGCGGCGGCGGCATCTTCGATATCGCGCGGCAGGGAGAGATCGATGAGCATGAGATCGCGGCCGGCGGGGAGGTCGGCGGCTTCGATGGTGAAGTTATCGGCGCCGGTGGCGGAAATGGCCAGGTCGACGTCGGAAAGCGCGGCGGCGCGCTCGGAAAAGTCTACGACGCGGGTGGCAACGCCCGCCTCCTCGGCGTGGCTAGCCAGGCGCTCGGCGCGCTCGCGGGTGCGGTTGGCCAACACTAGTTCCTTGACGCCCAGCCGGCCGGCGTGGGTGGCGGCGAGGGACGCCATGGCGCCCGCGCCAAGGACTAGCGCGGTCTTGCCGGTCAGGTCCGCGGCGTCGAGGCGCTGCAAGGCCTGGTCGAAGGCGAAGGACACCATGGAGGCGCCGGCCTCGTCGATATCGGTCTCGGAGTGCACGCGCTTGCCCGCCCGCAGCGCGGCCTGCGCCAGCGCGTGAATGCGCGGGCCGACCGTGCCCTGCTCGGAGGCGGACTGGTAGGCGCTGCGCACCTGGCCGATGATCTGCTGCTCGCCCACCACCATGGAATCCAGGCCGGAGGTCACGGACATGAGGTGCTCGGCCGCGGCGTCGGCATAGCGCACGTAGAGGTAGTTGCGCAGCTCCTGCTCGCCTACGCCCGAAACCTGGGTGAGCACGCGCACGACTTCCTGGACGCTGGCGTGGAAGGAGTTGGTGACGGTGTAGACCTCCATGCGGTTGCAGGTGGAGATAATCATCGCCTCTGACAGCGGCTCGGCCGCCACGAGTTGCCCGCAGGCGGAATCCTGGACCGCACTATCCATGCTCAGCTTTTCCAGCAGCGCCACCGGCGCCGACTGGTGGGACATGCCCACGACGAGCACGCTCATGCACAACACTCCTCAACCCTTTGATTGATTTTAATCCTCCAAAAGACTACCCGTCGGTGTCGCGGATCCCGAATCAACCGGCTAGCTCGGCCGCTAACTCCTCGTTGTCTACTTCCCAGCATGCAAACTCTTCGCCGTCGATGACCACAACGGGCACGCGGTCACCGAACTCCATGGCCAGCTCCGCGTCCTCATCCACGTTACGCACGGCAAGCTCCGCGCCTGCCCGCTTGACGACGGGGGTGATCTGCTCCCTCACGCGCGCGCAAGAACCGCAGGTGGTGCGCACCATGAGCTCGACGAGATGCTGAGACATATTCTCCTCACAAGGACGGCAGCGGTCGAAACCATTACTATGGACACGTTAGTCCACCCCGCGTTTGCGAAAGCTGTTTGTCTCACTCGTGTCCGCTACCACTCCCCCAGGGTTCCCCGAATCCCCCCGCGACTTCTTGGCCAATTGGACCGCCTCGCGCGGTAACCTGCGTAATTTCTTGGAGACCCAAGCGCTCGCCCCGCTGGACGAGGAATCGCAGCGCACCGCCGGTGAAGCCGCGGCCGCCGCAGCGCTGGAGGAATTCGGGCTGGAACTGGAGGATTTTGCCTCCGGCGTGGACTCGGTCACCGGCTCCTATGACGCGGCCGGCGCGCAGCGCATCACTGCCCAGGATCCGGACGTACCGGTGGATGTGGGCGCGGCAGCGTTTTTCGACGTCGACAACACCCTCATCCAAGGCTCTTCCCTCGTGGAATTCGCCTTTGGCTTGGCGCGCAAGCGCTACTTCCGGCTTTCTGAAATCCTGCCGATTGCGTGGAAGCAGCTCAAGTTCCGCGTCTCCGGCAGCGAAAATGCCAAGGACGTCGCCGTCGGCCGCGCGCAGGCGCTGGAGTTTGTCAAAGGCCGCAGCGTCGACGAGCTGGTGGAACTATGCGAAGAAATCGTGGACGCCTCGCTCGCCCGCCGCGCCTACCCCGGCACCACGCAGCTCGCGGAGATGCACCTAGCCGCCGGCCAGCAGGTATGGCTGGTCACCGCCACCCCGGTCCAGCTGGCGCAGGTGCTCGCCCGGCGCTTCGGGTTTACGGGCGCGCTCGGCACCGTCGCGGAGGTCAAGGACGGCAAGTTCACCGGCCGGCTGGTCGGCGATATCCTCCATGGGCCCGGCAAAAAGCACGCCGTGGCCGCGCTCGCGACCATCGAAGGCCTCGACCTCTCGCGCTGCACTGCGTATTCGGATTCCGCCAACGACGTGCCCATGTTGTCCATGGTCGGCACCGCCGTGGCCATTAACCCAGACCGCAAGCTGCGCGATATCGCTGGCGACCGCGGCTGGCTCGTGCGCGACTATCGCTCCGTGCGCCGCGCCATCCGCACCTATGGCCTCCCGGCGCTGGCCACCGCCGCCTTTTCCTATGGCGGCTGGCGCTACTATCGGCGATAGAAATAGCGCCAACACTAACGTCTCTAAATGGGCAGACGACTTACGTTCCTAAGCCCATCGGGATGTATAGCTACCCCATAGCCGCGACGTTGCACGCGAGAACAACCGCACTAAGGGCCGTCATCCCGAGGCAATTAACCCAAAACTCCTGACCGACGAAGTTCGCTTTGATATGAGCGATAATGGCAAAAACAAAGTAACCGAGTACACCAACTGAGACAGTGGCTGTAATCGACGGGTTATTCAAGGTTGCCCCGAGGATCAAGCCAAGTGCAGCGAGTGCCTTAATTCCGATAAGCGCCCACCACCAGTCTTGAGGGAAATTAACTCCGCTAAGGCAGCGACTAATGAATTTAGGCGGCTTGATAGAAAGCACAGCATCGCCTATTAAAACGACGGCTAAAAAATACGTACCAAAGACAGCTAAAGACCCCATGCAAAACCTTCCTTGAATCAGGTACTGAGTACACCATGCATCGCATGAACCAACTTTTTTAGGTTGAATCGAGTCTACAGTTCAAGACTGGGAAGCGAACGCTCGTGGGAAGGTCAGCGCAAAAGCCACCTGGAATGGCCAGTCTCACTGCCCTTGGCTTAACCCGAAAACAGAAAACCTCCGCCCCATGCAAAGGCACGGTGCGGAGGGAAAGAAGCGGGCTGGGGTTTACTTGCCCAGCTTACGGCGCTGCACGCGGGTGCGGCGCAGCATCTTGCGGTGCTTCTTCTTGGACATGCGCTTGCGGCGCTTCTTAATGACGGAACCCATGGAGTCCTCACTTTCGTGTAGTACGTACTGTCAAACTTGTCGGCGCTAGAACGGCGAAGGTGCACTCTTGCCGCCGTGGCCGCACGGACCGCGGGCCACATCAGCGAGCCGACACGAATGCACACCATCTTACCCAGCACCCAGCCCGTGACCAAAAAGGGCCCGCGACAACAACAGCGAGAAACAACAGCGCCCACCACCGCTGACCACGAGGGCCAACAGAGGTGGGCGCTGTCTGTGCGGCGCGAGCCTAGGCTCCGTAGACGGAAGCCTCCAGGTACTCGTTGACGGCAGACTCGTGAACGCGGAAGGAGCGTCCGACGCGAACAGCCGGCATTTCGCCTGCATGAACCAAACGGTAGACGGTCATCTTGGAGACGCGCATAATCTCGGCGACCTCCGCGATCGTCAGAAAGGTTCCCTTTTCTTCATTTGCCATATATATCTAACCCTTCAGCTCGTTACGCGCTGTAGGCTTCCCCTCCCACAGGACTTCACGCACGTGCTTGCCCTAGCCTATCGTGAAACATGTGACTAATGCGACCCAAGTGCCAAATTTTTTCACAGCATTCATTAGGGTTTCCCCTAAAAGCGCTGCTTAACACCCGCCCCAACACTCCCGGGTGGGTACACCCCCACCACGGGGAGGTCGCACACGGCGGCGCTAGCCGAGCTCCTTGGCCTTATCGGAGCAGGCCTCTGCCGCGCGGTAGAACGCGCCGCGCAGTCCGGACTCCTCCAGCTCGCGGACGGCGGCGGCTGTGGTGCCGCCCGGCGAGGTTACGCCAGCACGCAGCTGGGTGGCCGAGCGGCCGGAGCTAGCCAGCATCTCACCAGAGCCGGCTGCGGCCTGGGCGGCAAGCTTCTCGGCGACGTCGCGGGGAAGGCCGAGCTGTACGCCGGCGTCGACAAGCGCCTCTGCCACGAGGAAGAAGTAGGCCGGGGAGGAACCTGCCAGTGCGGTGGCGGCGTCGATATTCTTCTCCGGGATGACCGCTACCTCGCCGACGGCCTCCAGCAGCTCGCGCACGCCGTCCATCTGGGCGTCGCTCACGTGCTCACCGGCCGCGCAGGTGCACATGCCGCGGCGCACCAACATGGGGGTATTGGGCATAACGCGCACCACCGGCACACCTTCGCCCGCCGCACCCTGCAGCTGCTCTAGCGTCAGGCCCGCGGCCATGGACACGACCACGGCATCCTTGGCCGGCTCAAGGCCTTCGAGCAGGTCCAGGATGGCGTAGGGCTTCACGCACGCGAAGATATAGTCCGCGCCGTCTACCGCCGCTGCATTATCGCTGGTGGTGGTGACGCCATAGGCATCCTGAAGTTCCTTGCTGCGGGATTCGGTGCGGTTGGTGACCGTGATATCAGAGCCCGCAAAGCCCGATGCTACGAGTCCCGAGGTCAAAGCCTCACCGATTTGTCCGCCGCCTAAAATTGCAATCTTTGTCATAGTCTCCACCATGCCAAAAATGCGGAACCCCGGCTACCACGTGGGGTAACCGGGGCGTCGACAAGCGGGGGCTTAGAGCATCACCAACAGCAGCGGGCCGAAGGTCAGGATAAGGCCGGTAAAGCCGGCCAGGAACATGGAGAATCCGTCGCGCGCGGTGCGCAGGGCGTGCGTCACGCCCACCATAATTGCGGTGACGCACAGCGCGAGAATGGCGACGACCAGGCGCGGGAAGCTATCCCACAGAATCTCAAAGCCCTTGAAGATGACAATCGCCAGCAGGATGCCCGCGACAATCATCAGGAGGATGGACACTGGGTTGAGCTTCTCGTGCTCTTCCTCGATCCACTCTTCGTCGTCCTCGACCTTGGGAAGGTTGCCGGTTTCCTCTGCACTCTTAGCGACGCCCGCCTTCTTCGACGCCGGCACCGCCGCTGCAGCGGCAGCTCCAGCGCCAGCTGCCGCGGCTCCCGCTCCGGCCGCCTTTGCGCCCTTGTCGGCCTTCGGCTTTTCGGCAACGGGCTTCGCTGCGGTGGCCTTGTCCGCGCCGGACTTGTCTACGGTCGGCTTCTCTGCTGCGGGCTTGGCCGTAGCGGCCTTCGCCGCGGCAGGCTTGGCGTCATCCGCCTTCGCCTTATCCACGCGCTGGATTACCGCGGTGTCATCGGCAGAAGGCTGCTTCTTCTTCGCCGCCTCTTGTGCCGCGCCGGCAGAAGCCGACTTCTTTGCGGTGGGCTGTGCAGCCGACGGGGCGGACGCAGCAGGCTTTGCGGCAGCCTTGGCTGCAGGCTTGTCGGCGGACTTCTTTGCGGAGTCAGCATCGGTCGCGTCGGCAGTCTTGGGGGCGCGGATGACGGGAGCGTCCTCGTCGATAGAGACGGAGGTGTGCTTGGCCTCGGCAGGCGAAGCCTCGACCTTCTTAAGGTTGCCGGTTAGCTCGGCAACGGAAATGCCGCCTTCATCGAGGCTGCGGCGGTGGCGGCGCGAACGCTTGTCATCCTTGCCGCCCTTCTCGCCGCGGGCTTTTTTATCGCGAGCCAGCAGCTCTGCCACGGTCAACTTGTTCTTGTCAGCCATGATCTCTTCCTATTCCAATCCCTTATCGGTCCGGCGCAAAATGACGCCCTCACGCAGCGCCCACGGGCAGATTTCCAGCTTCTCAATGTCCAAGGCTCGCATGGATGCCTCGGCCACCAGAGCGCCGGCAACGATTTGGTGCGATCGGTTAGAACTTACACCTTCAAGGTCCGCTCTGTCTGCCGCAGTCATGCGAGAGATGAAGGAAATCAACTGGCGCAGACCCGGTGCAGTCAACGTGCGCTTGACGTATGGGCCGGCAGACGAAGGTGCGGCACCGGTCAGGCGGGCCAGCGTACGGAAGGTTTTGGAGGTACCCACGGCAAGGCCAGCGGGGCCCATGGCCTTCATCTGCTGAGCGGCGTCCTCAAGCTCCGCATCAATAAAATCGCGCAGCGCGCTTACCTTCTTCTTCTCCGGCGGGTCGGTGTCGAACCAATTATGGGTCAACCGGCCAGCGCCCAGGTCGAGGGAGAACGCAAGGTCGGGGTGCTCGTCGGTACCGGTGGACAGCTCTAGCGAGCCGCCGCCGATGTCTAGGTTGGTGATACGCCCGGCGGACCAGCCGTACCAGCGGCGTGCGGAGAGGAAGGTCAGCTGGGCTTCTTCCACGCCAGAGAGAATCTGCAGGCGTACGCCGGTCTGCTTTTCCACCTCATCGAGCACGGCCTCCGAATTATGCGCGGAGCGCACCGCCGAGGTAGCAAAGGCGATAAATTCAGCGCAGCCCAACTTTTCGCCCAGCTCGCTCGCCTCTGCTACGGCACTGACCAGCTTCTTTACACCCTTTTCATGGATGTTGCCCTTCTTGTCCAGCTGTTCTACCAGCCGGAGCGGGGTCTTCCAATCGCTCATCGGAGTGGGCCGCCCGCCCGTCGCGGCATCGACCGCAACGAGGTGGACGGTATTGCTTCCGACGTCTAATACACCTAATCGCACACTAATAGCGTAGTAGGTCTACCGTGGTTAGGTGTGAATCGCCCAAAATCTGACACGGTATACCTAGGTTTTCCCGCGAGCTCGCCCGCGGCGGCGTCGATAAGAGCGGGCCGCGAAGAGGCCCCCGATTTCCCGCGGGAGTGGTTTGAATTTACCAACCCGAACGACCCACACCACGTCTTTTCCATCGACCTGACATGGGTGGAATCGCACTACAGCTGCCAATTTGGAACGTCGGCATGCCGGGGCATCGATAAGAGCCAGCCCGAGGTGGGCTGCTGCGTGCATGGCGCCTATATGGCCGATGAGGAAGACCGCGACCAGCTTTACGACGCCGTCTCGCGCATGCCTGCCAAGTATTGGCAGCTGCGCCCAGCGGGGGTAGATGAGTTCCTCGCGCAGGACGCTACGGATGAGTTGGAGCCGTGGCTGGAGTGGGATGAGCTCGACGGCGAGGACGGCGAACCGGAGCCGGCGCTGAAGACACCCATTGTGGATGGCGCGTGCATTTTTGCCAACCGCGCCGGCTGGGCTACAGGTACGGGCTGCGCGCTGCACCAGTGGGCTGTCGATACCGGCGAGGAGCTCACGGTGGTAAAACCCGAGGTGTGCTGGCAGTTGCCGCTGCGCCGATACGAGGATTATGAAGAGCGCCCAGATGGGCAGGAGATTTTGCGCACGCAGATCGGCGAGTATGACCGCCGCGGTTGGGGTAATGGCGGCGAAGACTTTGATTGGTATTGCTCGGCTGATGCGGCCTGCCACGCCAACCCGCTGCCGATGTGGCAATCGCACGAAGACGAGCTGGTAGCGCTCATGGGCCGAGAGTCCTATGAGATTTTGGCCGCGCACTGCAAGGCACGCGCCGCGGCGGCAGAGCACGGCGTCCGGCTCACACAGCACCCGGCCAGCGTGAAGGCCGGGAGCCTACAGGCAGGAAGCCAGCAGGCGGAGAGCTAGAGCTCGAATTTATAGCCCAGGCCGCGCACCGTAACCAGGTGCTTCGGACGGGAGGGCTGCTCCTCGATCTTGGAGCGCAGGCGCTTGACGTGAACATCGAGCGTCTTGGTGTCGCCAACATAATCGGCGCCCCAGATGCGATCAATGAGCTGGCCGCGGGTGAGTACGCGGCCGGCGTTGCGCAGCAGGTACTCCAGGAGGTCAAATTCCTTAAGAGGCATGGATACCGGCTCATCCGCGACGGTAACGGTGTGGCGTTCCACGTCCATCTTGACGCGGCCGCCCTCGAGGATCTGATCGGCTACTTCTTCCTCCACCTCGGTGTCGGCACCGGCACCGGAATCGTGGCCGCGGCGCAGGACCGCGCGGATACGCGCGATGAGCTCGCGGGAGGAATAAGGCTTGGTCACGTAATCATCAGCGCCCAGCTCGAGGCCGACGACCTTGTCGATCTCGGAATCGCGCGCGGTCACCATGATGACCGGCACGGAAGAAGAGGTGCGCAGCTGCTTGCATACCTCGGTGCCGGACATGCCGGGCAGCATGAGGTCTAGAAGGACGATATCGATGTCGTTAGCGGCAAACTTTTCCAGCGCGGTGGGGCCATCGTGCGCGATGATCGGCTCGAAACCCTCCTTGCGGAGAAGGAATGCCAGCGGATCTGCCAGCGACTCTTCATCTTCAACGATGAGGATGGTGGTCATTGTGCTTTATCCTTTCGACGTGCTGCAACGCGTGCTACTGCACGCGGGAGCCCAGGCGCCGCCGCAGTGACGGCATCCTGATTCTCATTATCCTTCATGCCAGCATCCTGCGCTGGCTTTTCTTCCCTGTAGATAGGCAACTCAATGGTGAATGTAGAACCCGTACCGGGCCGGGACCACAGTTTGATGTTGCCGCCATGGTTGGCCACCACGTGTTTAACAATTGCTAATCCTAGGCCAGTGCCTCCGGTCTGCCGCGACCGGGCTTGGTCTACGCGGAAGAAGCGCTCAAAAACACGTTTTTGATCATCCGGTGCGATACCGATGCCGCGGTCCGTGACGCGGATGAGCACGACCCCGCCATCCACGACTTTCTGGGAGACCGATACCGGCATCTTCTCCGGCGAATAGTTAATCGCGTTGGAGATGAGGTTAGATAGTGCGGTAACCAGCAGGGACCTATCTCCTTTGACCTGCACGCCAACCGAGGCGCCCCGATTGAGCTCGATGGAGCGAGCCTCCGCAGCCAGTTGGTTGCGCGAGAGCGCTTCCTCGATGAGGTCATCGACGGCCAACGGTTCCATTTCCGGCAAGGCCTCGGCGCCCTGCAGCTTGGACAGGGAAATAAGCTCGCTGACCATATCGGCCATGCGGTTGGCTTCCTTGTAAACCTTATTGCCAAAGTACTCCACGTTTTCCTGGTCACCGGGGTCTTGTAGCAAGGCCTCGGCCAGCAGGGCAATGCCGCCGACGGGGGTCTTGAGTTCGTGGGAGACGTTTGCCACGAAGTCGCGACGGGCGGATTCCATGCGGACGTTTTCGCTCTCATCGGTGCCGTAGATGATGACAAAGCGGCCGTCGTTAAGCGTCAGCGGCTTAATGACCGCCTTGACCTGTGTGACACGGTGGCCAGTGCGGCGCTTGGGAATGGCCAGGTCGACGGTGCGGGTCTCCTTGTCCTCGAAGACCTCCTGCGCGGTCTGCCACACGTCCGGGTTCACGGCGCGATCATGCACCAGGGACATCTCGTGGGCGGCGGAATTGGACATGACGATTTCTTGGCTGCGGTCCAACACCGCCAGGGCCGTCGGCGAGCCTTGCACGGCCAAGTGCAGTACCTGGCTGACCGTCGTGACCTGGTTGGCCTCGGCATCGCTGGCTTGGCGGTAGTGCGCAATGCGCCCGCGCAGCCAAGAAATCGCCGGTAGCGCCAGCCCGCAGGCCACCACGCCGGCGGCAAAGGAAAGAATCAATTCCACGTGTCTACCCTATCCACCACAAAGTCCCCAGGGAATACTCCCCGGGGACTGTGGCGCAGTTTCTTACTTACCGCCCTGCGCAGCAACGGCGGCGGCACCGGCAGCGGCGGCTTCCGGATCCAGGTAGGTGCCACCTGGGTTTACTACGGAGCCATCCTCGGTGATCTCATATACCAGCGGGATGCCGGTCGGAATATTCAGGCCGGCAATATCATCATCGGAGATATTGTCCAGGTGCTTAACCAGAGCGCGCAGGGAGTTGCCGTGCGCGGCGATGAGTACGGTTTCACCCTTCTTGGCGCGTGGGAGGATTTCCTCCTCGAAGTACGGAACGAAGCGGGCGACGACGTCCTTCAAGCACTCGGTCTGCGGGACCTTATCCAGGTCCGCGTAGCGCGGGTCATCGACCTGGGAGTACTCGGAGTCATCGGCCAGCTCCGGCGGGCGCGTGTCATAGGAGCGGCGCCATGCCATGAACTTTTCCTCACCGTATTCTTCCTTGGTCTCGGCCTTGTTCAGGCCCTGCAGGGCGCCGTAGTGGCGCTCGTTGAGGCGCCAGTCGCGCACCACTGGAATCCAGTGGCGGTCGGCGGCGTTGAGAGCGATGTTCGCGGTGCGGATAGCACGGCGAAGAAGAGAGGTATAGAGGACATCGGGCAGAACACCTTCCTGCGCGAGCAGCTCACCGCCGCGCTTGGCTTCCGCCTCGCCCTTTTCGGTCAGATCTACATCGACCCAGCCAGTGAACTGGTTGGACTCGTTCCACTTGGATTGGCCATGGCGAAGAAGAATCAGCTTTCCGTTAGTCATGCCTCCAGCATGCCACGAAATTATTACCGGCGTCAGGGTTTAATCCCCAATCGCCCGCCGTTGATGGCAATCCGGGACCTCGATGCGGCTGGCCTCGTCATAAATTTCTGCGAGCGCGGCGGCGGAGCTGGCCCAGCTAAAGCGCGCAGCGTGGGCGACGGCGGCTTCGCCCATGGCGATGCGCATGGGGTCGTCGTCAAGCAGGCGGGCTAGAGCATCGGCCCAGTCGGATGGGTCGTGCGAGTGCACCAGCAGGCCGGTCTCCCCTTCGGCCACGGCGATGGGCAACCCGCCGACGGCCGCGGCTACCACCGGCGTGCCAGAAGCCTGAGCTTCCAGCGACACCAGTCCGAAGGACTCGTTATAGCTAGGCACCGCCACAATATCGGCCGCGCGGTAGACCCCCACCAGCTCCTCTGGCGGGCGGGCACCCAAAAAGCGCACGCGCTTATCGACGCCCAACTCGCGCGCCAATTCCCTATAGGCCTCCGGCGCCGTATTGGCTCCCGATGGTCCACCACAAATGACCACGCGCAGGTTGCGGGTCGGTTCGCGGCGGAAGAGCTCGGCCGTGGCACGAATGAGGACCTCTGGGCCCTTGAATTTTTGCAGGCGCCCCACAAAGGCCACCACCTTGGTGTGCAGTGGAATGCCCAGCTCGCGGCGGGAGCGCTCGGTATTGCGGTCCGTGCCTGGGGTAAATAGCTCGACGTCGGCGCCGGGCGAGACCACGCGAATGATGTCGCACTCGGCGTCGTAGTGCTCGGCCAAGTCGCGGGCCTCTTGCTCGGTATTGACCACGAGCAGGTCCGCGTTATCCACCAATTGCTGCTCGCAAATGCGGCGGGCCTCGGACTCCAGGGTGTCATCCGCCGTCCGAGAAGCGTTTTTTACCGCGGCCAGGGTATGGGCCGTGTGGATGAGCGGTATGCCCCAGAGATCCCGCAGTAGCCAGCCCACCTGGCCGGAGAGCCAGTAGTGCGAGTGAATGAGGTCATATTTCTTGCCCTGCCACTTGGCAAATTGCACCATGCCGCCCGCGAAGGCGGCCAACTGGGTGGGCAGGTCCTCCTTGTCTAGGCCCTCGTATGGGCCAGCGACAATATTGATAACGCGCAGGCCGGGCTCGACCGCAATGATTTCGCCCTGGCTAGGCCGAGTGGCGCGCGTATAGACGTCCACCTCGATCCCCCGGCGAGCCAGTTGGCGCGCACTATTGAGGACGTAGACGTTCATACCGCCGGCGTCCCCCGAGCCGGGCTGTTCAATCGGCGAGGTATGCATAGAGATCATGGCGATGCGCATGGCGCTCAATTCTACCGGCGCTATACTGGCCCCTGCCAGAAACCTACGCCACCGAAAGGTAAAGTTTTGTCCGCATACGAATCACAGGCTTGGCTCCAGTATTACCCGGAATGGACACCGCACCACCTCGAGTACGGCGACACCACGTTGTTGGACATCTACGACAACAATCTTGAGGTCAACGCCGATAAACCGGCCACCTACTTCTTCGGGCGCACCCAAACGTATGCGGAGCTGGACCGGCAGGTTCGCGCTGCCGCCGCTGGCTTGAAGGCCTTCGGTGTGCGCCCCGGTGACCGCGTAGCCATCGTGGCACCAAACTCGCCGCAGTACATCGCGGCATTCTACGCCATCTTGAAGCTGGGCGCCCAGGTGGTGCTGCACAACCCGCTCTACACCGCCCACGAGCTGGAGGGGCTCTTCCAGGATCACGGCGCGCGCATTGCCATTGCCTGGGATAAGGCAGCCCCGACCTTGGAGAAGCTGCGCGCAACCACCAACCTGGAAACGGTCGTGTCCATCAACATGATCAACGCCATGCCCACCCTGCAGCGCGCCGCCCTGCGCCTGCCCATCCCGCCGCTGAAGTCCAAGCGCGAGCAGCTCTCGTCCCCGGCACCTAATACCGTGCCGTGGGAGACCTTGGTGGGCAACGCCATCGGCGGCGACGGCAGCGATATCACCACGCCGGAGGACGTGGACAAGGACACCATCGCGCTGATTATGTACACCTCTGGCACCACCGGCGCCCCGAAGGGCGCCATGCTCTCGCACGGCAACCTGTTTTCTAACCTGATGCAGGGCAAGGCGTGGGTACCAGGTTTGGGCGATAAGCCGGAGCGCATGCTGGCAGCCCTCCCCTTCTTCCACGCTTATGGCCTGACCATGAACGTGACCTTGGCGCAGTTCATCGGCGGCGAGCTAGTCATCCTGCCCAAGCCAGATATGTCGCTCATCATGCAGTTGATGAAGAAGCACACCCCGACCTGGGTACCGGGCGTGCCAACGCTCTACGAGCGCATCGTGAAGGCCGCCGAGGATCAGGAAATCCCCATCAAGGGTGTGCGCGCGGCCTTCTCCGGCGCGTCTACCCTGCCTTCGGACACGGTCAACAAGTGGGAGAACTACACCGGCGGCCTCTTGGTGGAGGGCTACGGCCTCACCGAGTGCTCGCCGATTATCGTGGGCAACCCCATGAGCACCGACCGCCGCCCAGGCTACGTGGGCATTCCGTTCCCGGATACCCAGGTGCGCATTGCCAACCCGGATAACCTGGACGAGACCCAGCCGGACGGCGTCGAAGGCGAGGTTCTGGCCCGCGGCCCGCAGATCTTCAAGGGCTACCTCAACAATGAAGAGGCCACCGAGGCCGCCTTCCACGGCGAGTGGTTCCGCACCGGTGACATGGGCGTCATGGAAGAAGACGGTTTTATCCGCCTGGTCAGCCGCATCAAGGAAATCATCATCACCGGCGGCTTCAACGTGTATCCGGGCGAGGTGGAAGAAATCCTGCGCGAGCACCCGAGCATCGATGACGTCGCCGTGGTCGGCCGCCCGCGCGAGGACGGCTCCGAGGACGTCGTGGCCTGCCTCGACCTCGCCGATGGCGCCGCCCTGGATCCGGAGGGACTCAAGGACTACTGCCGCGAGCGCCTGACCCGCTACAAGGTCCCGCGCACCTTCTACCATTTTGAGGAGCTGGCCAAGGACCAGATGGGCAAGATCCGTCGCCGCGAGGTCCAGGCAGACCTCATCCGCCGCCTCGAGGCCGAACAGAATTAACATGTTCCGCCTCATCGATAGCCCCCTCGGACCCCTGCGCTTGCAGGCGAGCCCGCGGGGGCTTTCCCGCATCGAATTCACCGCGGCCAGCACTCCACAGGAAGCGGTGGGCGGTGTGGAAGAAGGGGGCGTCGATAAGCGCAGCGCGGACGTGCTCGACGCTGCCCAGGCACAGCTCGCGGAGTATTTCGCCGGCCAGCGCCGTTCCTTCGAGTTGCCCCTCGACCCGCCTGCGACGACCGACTTTCGCGCCGCGGTGCATGCGCGGCTGGCCGAGATTGGCTATGGGGAGACGGTCAGCTACCGCGACGTCGCCAAGCTGCTGGGCCGGCCCGGCGCGACGCGGGCCGTGGGCAGTGCGTGCGGCGCCAATCCCCTGCTCATCGTGCGGCCATGCCACCGTGTGCTGCGCAGCGATGGCGGTCTCGGCGGCTATGCGGGTGGTCTGGAAGCCAAACGTTTTTTGCTGACACTGGAAGAAAACTAGAGGGATTCCTCATATTTGGGATATGCTATCCCCTCAGAAATAGTTTTTGTAGCCAAACGAAAGGTTTTCCGCGTGTCCGCTTCCACCTCCCGAGCCTGGCTCGAGCACTACAGCGATTGGACCCCACACACGCTGGACTACGGCGATAAAACCATCGTCGACTACTACCGCAATAACCTACGGGTCAATGCCAATAAATCCGCCACCTACTTCTTCGGAAAGACACAGACCTACGCGGAGCTCGATACCCAAGTGCGCGCCGCTGCGGCTGGTCTCAAGGCTTTTGGTATTCGCCCCGGCGACAAGGTGGCCATCGTGCTGCCTAACTGCCCCCAGCACGTCGCGGCCTTCTACGCGGTGCAATTACTTGGCGCCACCGTGGTCGAACACAACCCGCTCTATACCGCCCCGGAGCTGGAAGGGCTGCTCAATGACCATGGGGCGCGCGTGGTCATCTCCTGGGATAAAACCGCCTCCACTCTGGAAAAGCTACGCTCGACCACCCCGCTGGAGACCATCGTCTCCGTCAATATGGTCGATGCCATGCCACCACTCAAGCGCCTCGCGCTGCGCCTGCCCCTCCCACCGCTGGCCGCCAAGCGCGAGCAGCTCACCAGCCCCGCACCCAATACCGTGGAATGGTCCACCCTCATCGGCGCGGCCATTGGCGGCGATGGCTCGGACCTCGATATCCCTGAGATCTCCCAGGACGATATCGCGCTCATCCTCTATACCTCCGGCACCACCGGAAAGCCCAAGGGTGCCCTACTTTCGCATGGCAACCTCATTGCCAATGCCATTCAGGGCAAGGCCTGGGTGCCACAGATGGGCAAGCAACAAGAGCGCTTCCTCGCAGCACTGCCCATCTTCCACGCCTACGGCATGACCACGCTGTGTATCTTCAGCATCTACCTTGGCGCCGAGCTCATCCTGGTCCCCTCCCCGCAGATGCCGCTGATTATGGACATCGTGAAGAAGCGCACGCCTACTTGGCTGCCGGGCGTGCCCACGTTGTATCAGAAGATCATGGACGCGGCGGAAGAAAAGGACGTCGACTTAAGCGGCATCCGCAATGCTTTCTCCGGCGCCGCCACACTACCCGTAGAGATTGTGGAGCGCTGGGAGACCATGACCGGCGGCCGGCTGGTGGAGGGCTTCGGCATGACGGAGACTTCCCCGGTGCTTACGGCCAATCCCATGAACGGCAAGCACCGCCCCGGCTATGTAGGCGTGCCCTTCCCGGATACGGAGGTGCGCATCGCCAACCCTGAGAACCTGGATGAGACCCAGCCCGATGGCCAACCGGGCGAGATGCTCGCGCGCGGCCCGCAGATTTTCCAGGGTTACTCTGGCAATGCCGCCGCTACCGAAAAGACCTTCCACAATGGCTGGTTCCGCACCGGTGATATGGCACTCATGGAACCGGATGGCTATATCAAGCTGGTCAGCCGCATCAAAGAAATCATCATCACCGGCGGCTTCAACGTCTACCCCGCCGAGGTGGAAGAGGCGATTGCCCAGCATCCCGACGTCGTGGATGTCGCCGCCGTGGGCCGCCCGCGCCAGGATGGCTCCGAGGATGTCGTCGGCTGCGTTACCCTGCGCGATGGCGCCGTGCTCGATCCAGAAGGCTTGAAGGAATTCTGCCGCGAGCGCCTGACCCGCTATAAGGTGCCGCGCACCTTCTACCACTTCGAAGATCTGGCGCGCGACCACCTGGGCAAAATCCGCCGCCACCAGGTGCGCAAGGACCTACTCGAGCTGCTGGAGGCAAAGGCCTAAACTTAGCGGCTATGGCAGATATTCATTATGGCGCTACCTTGACGGATTTCCTCGCGGCCGCCGTCTCGAGATTTCCGCAGCGCCCCGCCACCTACTTCGCTGGCCACACGCTCACCTATAGCGAGCTCGACGCCCAAGTGGCGGCCGCGGCCGGTGCCCTACGCGAGATGGGCGTGCGCCCCGGCGACCGCGTGGCGCTCCTGCTGCCCAATTGCCCGCAGCACGTAGTGGCATTCTTCGCCATCCTGCGCCTGGGCGCGGTGGTGGTGGAGCACAATCCGCGCTATACCGCGCACGAGCTCACCCCGCTGCTCGCCCACCATGGCGCCCGCGTGGCAATTGCCTGGGAGGACATCGCCCCCACCGTGTCTGCGCAGGTAGAGACCACCATTGCCGTTTCCCTCAGCGAGCCGCTTCCCCTCAGCGGCACCCCGGTGGAACCGCACCCTGCCGCGCTTGCCGACGCCGCCCTTATCCTCTACACCTCCGGCACCACCGCTCGCCCCAAGGGCGTGGTCTTAACCCACGGCAACCTCGCGGCCAACTGCCTGCAGCTGGAGACCCAGGCCCCGCTGCGCTCCGGACACGAGCGCTTCCTGGCCGCGCTGCCGATGTTCCATTCCTATGGCTTGACGATGAGCGTGCTCCTCGCGGTGCGCTGCGCGGCCGAGATCATCCTGCTGCCTGCCCCACACACCGACGCGGTGACCAAGGCGCTTGCCGCCCGCCGCCCCACCTGGATGCCGGGCGTGCCCACCATCTACGAGCGCGCCATGGCGGCCACTCCCTCGGCCGCAGCCACCACCGCTTCTGACGCGCCTACGGATCTCGGCGGGGTACGCTACTCCATCTCGGGCGCGGCCTCGCTCCCCTCGCGCATCATCGAGCCGTGGGAGGCGCGCACCGGCGGCATGCTGGTGGAAGGCTATGGGCTTACGGAGACCTCTCCCGTGCTGACTATCAATCCCCTCGACGACTCCCGGCGCGCCGGCACCATCGGCCTGCCGCTTCCGGATACGCAGCTGCGCATCGGTGATCCTCACGACCTCAGCCGCACCCAGCCGGATGGCGAGGCCGGCGAGATCCTCGCCCGCGGCCCGCAAGTCTTTAGCGGCTACCTTGCCGACGCCCCCGCAACCGCCGCCGCCTTCCATGACGGCTGGTTCCGCACCGGGGACATGGGCGTTCGCGAGCCCGATGGCCATATCAGGTTGGTGGGCCGCATCAAGGAAATCATCATCACCGGTGGCTTCAATGTCTATCCCGGCGAGGTTGAGGAGGCCTTAACCTCCCATCCTGATATTGCCCAGGCCGCAGTCGTGGGCGTTCCTCGCTCCGATGGTTCAGAGGATGTCGCCGCTTGCGTGGTGCTTGCCCCCGGCGCGCAACTCGACGAGTCTGCCTTGCGCGACCATTGCCGCGGGTTGTTGGCGCGCTATAAGGTCCCGCAGCGCTTCTTTGCCATGGAGACGCTCGCCGCCGACCAGCTGGGCAAGCTGCGCCGCCGCGATGTCCAGCGCGATCTCCTCGCCCTGCTCAACCAGGGCTAGCCTTGTTCACGCGCTTCCCGGCGCACCGCCTGTTCGTAGATGCGCTCGGATCGTTCCTCAAGGTCGTGCTGGGCGCGGGCTTGGGCTTTAGCGGCGGCGTCGGAACGCGGCGGAGCCTGAATATGCCGCGCGGCGTGCAGGCCCAATTGCAGTTCTTTGGCGCGCAGAACCTCCGCATCGATTTTGATGCCCAAAATGAGCATCGTATTAGATAGCCACACGGCCATGAATACGGCCATAATGAGGCTGAAGGCGCCGTAGACGCTGGCTCCGGCAAAGCGCTGGGTATACAGCGCAAATGCTCCCCACACCACAACATTGGTGCTCAGCGCCACGACGGAGCCTAGGGTTATCCACCGAAAGCGCGCCGGCCGCACGTTCGGGGAAAAGTGATACAAGATAGCGATCAAGCTCAGCACGATCACCACGGTGAGCGGGAAGCGCAGCCAATTCCACACTGGCATGAAGATCCCACCCAAAAAGTCCGCAGTGCCCTGCATCTCCAGCTTGCCCGCGAGCGGATTGATAACGCCGCTCACGATGGTATCGCGCAGCAGGTTAGCAAAGAGGACAATGACCGCACCGATGACGAGAACAATGGTCAGCCCCCACATCAATGCCCAGGTGCGGATGATTCCACGGCCCTCTACTCGCCCATAGACGGTATTGGCCGTGCGCGAGAAGGCGCGCACATAGGCCGAGGCCGCAAAGAGCGAAACTAGCACGGATACCACCAGCGCGAAGGTGCCTTGCGCCGTGGAACCAATGATGGAGCCAACCAGTTTTTCGGCCTGCTCCGTCATGGAACTGGGCACGTAGTCCGCAATGAAGTGCGAGGTTAATTCGTGTACCTCGGCACGCCGCGAGGAGAAGATGAGCGTGGCGATGGAATAGGCGGCCAGCACCGTGGGAGCAAAGGCCATGAGCGTGAAGTACGTCATCGTGGCCGCACGGTCCATCAAGGCATCGTGGAAGAAATCGGCCCACACGCGGCGCGCCACCAGCCCCCAGCTTTCCTTACGTAAGCGGTTACCGCGGGCCAGGGGATCTACTTCCTCGGTATGGCCCTCAATCTTGACCACGGTGGGCGCGGTGCTGGGCACGACCTTATCCGCCCCCTCGTACCCGGATTCGCTCACCGGAGTGGCCGCGGCGCTCGACGGAGCCCCGGCAGGCTGGCGGCCGGCGGGCTGCTTACCTTCAGGCTGTTCGGCAGAAGGCAAGTCCCCAGGGGTGCGTGCGGCGCCGGGGGCCTCGGCGGCGTCGTCCAGAGTGCTCATATTATCCCAGCGTATGCGGTAAAGAATCTATTTCAGGAAGTGACACTCAGCCGTGATTACACTGGAGAAGCATGACTGAACAGAATGACAAGAAGCTCAACGTTAAGTCCTTCGAACTCGACCACCGCCTAGTCAGCGCGCCATATATCCGCGTGGCCGACCGCACGGATTTGGGCGGCGGCGTCGAAATCATCAAGTATGACCTGCGTTTCTGCCAGCCTAACCAGGACCACCTGGATACCAAGGCGCTGCACTCGGTGGAGCACATGATGGCAAACTTCATGCGCAACTACACCGATAAGCTCATCGGCTTCGCCCCGATGGGCTGCCGCACCGGCTTCTACGCCATCACCAACGGCATGGAGCAGGACGAGCTGCTGCGCGCGGTGGAAGGCGCGCTCAACGATATTCTTAACGCTACCGAGGTACCGGCCGCCAATGAAGAGCAGTGCGGTTGGGGTGCGCACCACAGTTTGGAGGGCGCGCAGGAGGCAGCCCGCGCATTCTTGGGCGCTAAGGATGAGTGGCTCCAGGTCATGGCCGCCTAAGCCAGTCGCCGGCACGGTAGGTGCCGAACTGAAAAAGCAGCCACGATAGACCCGAAAACCGCGTGGTTAAGGGCGCTATCGTGGCTGCTTTGTAGGTTTTATGCCCTAGAGCCCGGAGTGAAAGCGCAGTCGCGCGCTACTCGTCGAGGGCGAGGCCGATCCACACGGGTTCGGGCACGAGCTCTACGCCGAAGGTCTCATGGACGCCGTCGCGGATGGTGCGGGCAAGATCCACGATATCGGCGGCCTTAGCCGCGCCGCGGTTGGTCAGCGCCAGCGTGTGCTTCGTCGAGAGCGTGGCCCGGCCGGAGCCCGGGTAGCCCTTGGCAAACCCGGCGCGGTCAATGAGCCAGGCGGCGGACAGCTTTTCCCGGCCGGTCTCGGCAGAGGGGTGGCGCGGCATGGAGTCTGCGGTGGCGTCGCCAAGCGAGGCACGGATCTTGGCCTGGACGGCGTCGGCAAGAGCGGAGTCCACCACCGGGTTGGTAAAGAAAGAGCCGGCGGACCAGGTGTCATGGTCGGTGGGGTCGAGCACCATACCCTTGCCGCGGCGGAGCTTTAAGACCTCCTCGCGGACCTCGGCCACGGGGCGGCGCTCGCCCGGATTCTGGGTGAGCTGGCCAAAGCGCAGCGGGCGGGAAAGGCCCTCGGTATCGAGCTGCAGCTCCACCTCCAACACCACGGCGCGGCCGGTGAATTTCAGGTTGGAATAGCGATACGCCAGCTCCAGGTCGGAGGCGGGAACCCATTCATCGGTATCGGTGCGGCGGTTATAGAGGCGCACGCGGGTAAGGACCTCAGAAATTTCCGCGCCATAGGCACCCACATTCTGCACGGGGACCGCGCCCACGGTGCCGGGAATGCCGGAGAGGCACTCTATGCCGCCCAGGCCGAGCTGCACGGAGCGGGCTACCACGTCATCCCAGACGGCACCCGCCTGTGCGCGCACCACGCCGGTTTCGGTGTCCATGGAGACCTCATCAAAGTCAAGGATGACCGCGACGAGATCCACTGCGCCATCGGCCACCAAGAGGTTGGAGCCGCCGCCAACGACGATGAATTTCACTTCGGCGTGATCAAGGGCACGCACCACGGCAACGGCGGCCTCCGGCTGCGAGCAGCGCAGTGCGGCCTGCGGTTTTCCGCCTACACGCAGCGTAGTCAGGTCCGCAAAGGTGGCGGCGGGGTCCAGTTCTACGCCGTCGATCGCTGTGAGCTTTTGCGTCAAAGATTTATCAAGCACGCCTACCAAGGTAGTCTGTTAGGCATGTCAACCCGTAGTGAAAACACCGTAACCATCAATCAGCCCATCGAAAAGGTCCACAAGGCGCTGCTCACCAAGGAATACTGGGAGTACATCGTGGCCAACCTCTCCCCTGAGGCGGGCCAGGTGCACGACTTCAGCGATAACGTAGCCACCCTCTTCGAGGTTCTGCCGACCACCCTGCTGCCAGAGGCAGTGCGCGCCATGGTCTCCCAGGACCTGAAGGTCAAGCGCGTGGTTACCGTGGGCGAGCTCAACGGTGAGGCTGCTGACGTTAACTACACCGCGGATGTCAAGGGCACCCCGGTTGATTTCAAGGGCGATATCTCCCTGGCCGGCGAGGGCGAAATGACCAAGCTGTCCTACGTCAACGAGATCTCCGTCAATATCCCGATGATGGGCGCCGCCATCGAGCCGAAGGTGGGCGAGTCCCTGGCCGAGCTCTTCGATAACGAGGGCAAGCTGACCGAGCAGTGGATCTCTGAGAACGCCTAAGTTCTACAGAACCGAAATTTATGGCCGACCACGCACATAATCTGCGCGCTAGCGCAGCTGCGGGTCGGCCTTTTGGCGTTATCACCCGCGGCACCACCAACCACAACCGGCTGCGGCGCTGCGATAGGTGGATGCTCGCGCACCCGGAGATTTCCGCGCTGCTGCGGCATGTAGATACCCCGCTGGCGCTCGACGTGGGCTACGGGGCCTCGCATGCGACCACTGTGGAGTGGGCAGGGTGGCTGCGCCGGGCGAATCCGCGGGTAGACGTGCGCGGGCTGGAGATCCACCCGGACCGGGTGCTGCCGCCGCGCGATGGCGTGCGCTTTGAGCTGGGCGGTTTTGAGCTGGCCGGCTACCGTCCGCAGCTGGTGCGCGCGTTTAATGTGCTGCGCCAGTACGATGTGGACCAGGTGGAAGAGGCCTGGCAGACGGTGTGCTCCCGTCTTGCCCCAGGAGGCTTCTTTGTGGAGGGCACCTGCGATGAGCTCGGCCGGCGCGCGGCCTGGTTGCTGCTGGATGCCCACGGTCCGCGGACGCTCACCCTGGCGTGGGATCCGTTCGATGTGGCGCGCCCTTCCGATATTGCCGAGCGCCTGCCCAAAATCCTCATCCACCGCAACGTGCCCGGCGAGCCCATCCACGAACTCCTCAAGGCCGCCGACGAGGCCTGGGACCACGCAGCGGGGTGGGCGCCCTACGGTCCGCGCGTGCGCTGGCGCATGGCAAGGGCCTTGCTTGCCGACGCCCCCTTTGACATCCACCCCGTCCGCCGGCGCCTGCGCGATAATGTGCTCACCGTGGACTGGGAATCGGTGGCGCCGCAAGGTTAAAAATGTCCTGCTAACTTCACCGCAGACTTTGCCCCGCGCCGTCTCATGCGCCACACTGGTACGCATGGCTTCGAAGAAATCGGCGGGTTCACTCGCCTGGAAAATCATCATTGGCATCCTCGTAGCACTCCTCGTGCTCATCCTCTTGGCCGAGTTCGGCCTGCGCTGGTTCATCGGTCACCAGATGACCTCGCAATTCAACGAGGCCGCGGAGCAAGAGGGAATCCAGGTCAAAGAAGATCCCTCCGTCAGCTTTGGCGGCAGCCCACTGCTCGTAGGGCTGTTCAAGGGTTCCATTTCCCAAATGGATATGACCACGCCGTCCACCCTGCAAATCGACGGCACCGAGATCAAGGGCCAGCCTGCCTCCGAGATCCACGTGGAAGATATGAGCACCGACCAGGAGAATCCGGTGGCCGGCAAGCTACGCGCTTCTACCACCGTGCCGGATGACTACCTGCTGGCATCCTTCCAGAAGGGCATTTCCGAGCAGGCAGGCAGCGAGAAAATAGGCAATATGGTGGTTACGGAGATCACCGCCAATGAGCAAGACCACGTACTGGACGTGAAGTTCGCCGGCGGCCTGGCCAACCTCTCGCTAGAGCCTACCGCCCACGACGGAAAGCTCGATATTCGCGCCACCGAAGCCTCCATCTTCGGACTTGAGCTGCCGGATCAGGCCACCGAAGCCATCTCCTCCGCGCTGCAAAACGGCATGTCGGATCAGTTCGTGGGTTCGGACATGAACGTCGATTCCGTGGAGGTCCTCGATGGCGAGCTCAAGCTCACCATCACCGGCACTGATGTTCCGATGAACGACGTGGATAAGCTGGCCGGCGGCGAGGGCACCACCGGCAATGGTGGGGCCAACAATGGCGCGCCGCAGCAGGACGCGCCGAAGGAAGCCGCCTAAACCAAAGCTGCGGGAAATTCGAGGACCGGAAGAGTGGCAGCCGCCAACTCCGGTCCTTTTTTCATGCCTTCTTCACCGGCGCCGGATTCCGCGCGGTCCGCGGCTGCGGCCGCGGAGCTGCGCACAATGAGGCGCTGGTAGCCGGCTTGGTGGGCGGCGTTGAGGGCGGCGTCGGCAAGCGGGGCGTCTGGGACGATGAGGCCCAAGCGGGCCGGGTCGGGGCAGGCCTCGCGGATGGCGATGAGCTCGGAGAGCACGGCATTGGCATCCGTCACGGTCTCATCAAGGCTGACCCACACCTCGCTGGCGCCCGATTGGATGGCCAAGCGCGCCTCAGAGGCCTTGATGAGCGTGTGGTGGCGGCCGGTGGGATAGCCGGCGACGGAGATGATATCGGTCGCGCCGGCCCCCGCGGCAATGGAAACATGGTGCGGGGAGACCACGACGGTGTTATCGGCGGCGCAGTCCTTGACCGTCGCGGCCGGGGCAGCAAGCAGGTTAAGCATTAGTAGCTGTAATCGCCGTTGATGATGGCCTTGAGCTGCGGGCGCACATCAAACCAGTACACGCCGGTAATGACCGCGCCAATCCATGACAAGAAGGGCATACCGGTGGCCATCGCTACGGCCGAGCCCGCCAGCAGGCCAACCCACACCCACTTGCCCTGGCGGTCGCCGGCACGGAAGGCATCCTCGCGCGTGGCGGCGGCAATCACCGCGCCGACGATGGCAGTCAGGGCGAGGATTTGGAAGATGTACCTGTCTAGATTCAGGACAAGATCATAAAGTAAATACATGCAGATTAATTCTGTGGGTCGTCGGTGTCGATTACTTCGCCATCGATAATATTATCGCCCTGCGAAGGAGCCGAATTCTGGCCGGGGCGCGGGCCATTTTTCTTCTCCGCGCGGCGGGCCTGGGCGGAGTTATAGGCGTCTACGACGCCCTCGCGGGTCTCTTGATAGGCGGTAGTGAACTTGCCCTTGGCGTCAGCGAAAGACGCGGACTCGCGGGTGCCGTCCGCGGCCTTCTTTAAGGAAGCACCAAATTCCTTCGCGGTGGCGGTGGCCTTATCAACTAGGCCGTCCTTGCCAGTGCTGCCATAGGGGCTCTCCGCCTGCGCGCCATGAGCGTGCTGGGTGCGCTCTTCTTGCAGGCGTCCGCCAAAGTCCTTGGCTACGTCGAAAGCGGCGCTGCCGGCATCCTTTAGGGAATCAAAAATCTTCTTATTATCGCTCATTGCTCATTACTCCTTGTGTTTAAGCACCAAAGATAAGGTGGTTGATCGCGAATATCACCAATCCTGCCAGGGAACCGACGATAGTGCCGTTCAAACGAATAAACTGCAGGTCCTTGCCCACCATGAGCTCGATATTGTGGGAGGCTTCCTCCGCATCCCAGCGCTTGATGGTCTCCGGGATAATCGCGATAATTTCTGGCGCGAATTTCTCCACGGCGTAGCGCGCGGCCTTATCCACGAGCGCATTGGCTTGGGCCAGGAATTCGGAGTCCTCGAGCAGACGGTGCGCCAACTCCTTTACCTTCGCCGTAATCTTCAGGCGCAGGAAAGACTCTGGGTCATTGAGCTGGTCAATGAGCGTGGTGGACACCGTGCGCCACATGGCCGCCGGTGCCTGCTGGGCTTGGTCGGAGGTGAGCATCTCTTGCTTGATGCCCTCGATGCGCCCGCGCATGTCCGCATCCCACTGCAGGTCCGCGGCCAGCTTGGACAGGTTGCGGCGAATGGCCAGGCGGGCCTCGTGGTTGCCATTGCGGCGCACTTCATCGGCGAATTCCACGAGCTCGGTATAGACCTTCTCCCCCACCATCTCGCGGGCAAAGCGCGGCGCCCATCCTGGCATGCGTTCATCGATGGCGGTGACCACGGTGGGCTCCATGCTCAGAATCTTGCCGTGCGCCCACTCGATGAGGTCGTCTTCCAGCGGACGAGCCTTGCCGTCAGCAATATAGCCCTCCAGCAACCTACCCAGCGGCGGGCCCCACTCAGGCTCGGCCAGGCGGTCCATGACTTGGGTGCGGATGAACTGCTCTGCTTCTTCGGGGTCGAGATCCTCCACCACGCTGGCGGCACGCTCGCCAATCCACGCGGAGACCTCCTCCGCCTTGCCGGGCTCCACACCCTGGCGTGCCAGCCATAGCGGCAGCTCCGCCTCCCGCACCTTGGCGCTAAGCGCATCCGCGGTCAGGAAGTTCTCCTCCACGAAGTCCTTCAAGGCATCGCCCACGCGGTCCTTGTTATTCGGAATCAGCGCCGTGTGCGGGATGGGCAGCCCCAACGGCCGGCGAAATAGCGCGGTCACCGCGAACCAGTCCGCCAAGCCGCCCACCATGCCGGCCTCCGCCGCTGCGCGCACGTAGCCTACCCATACCGGAGCCCCGCTTTCCGACGCCTGCCACCACGAACACCCCAAAAAGATCACCGCCGCACCAATCAGGAACGACAGCGCAATCGCCTTCCACCGGCGCAGGTCCGCCCGCCGCGCCTCCTGATTGCCAGCCTGCGGCACAGGAGCAGCACCCGACGATGCCGTTGCCGGAGCCGATTCGAGGCCTTCGTCCGCGCGGTGCGTCATGAGTTCTCCTTGGGATTGTGAAGATGTGTTCGGGCTTCGGCCATTAAGACTAGTGCGTACTTAAAAGCACTCGATCTCTGCCTTCAGTAATTAAGTTTATGGACGACAAAGAATCTGAACTGAAGGGCACCAGATTTTGTTCTGTTAGAGAAGATAAATACCCACTAGCACAAACACTAACTTCGTTGATCTAAGCAGGCGGTCTTAATGGGGTTGACCAGGTCGCTTCCGAGGCTAAGGATAAGCTCTTCGATGCTGCCGAGGGTATGAAGGATAAGGCCAACAAGGTTATCGGCGGCCTGAAGGACGACTAATCCTCGGCCTCCTCGTCTCTGTCTCTGCACATCGCTGCGCTGACACTCTGCTGGCGCAGCGAATTTATTGATCAAGAGTACGTGCGCATCACGAAACGCGGTGACGTGTCCGAGCAGCAGAAGGCTATCCCTTCGAAAGCGATTGTTGGATAGAGCCCAACCGTAGTGTCATAACCACATCCCCAATTCCAACTTTCCCGGAAGCAGCGTCAGAGGCTTTTAATGCCCAGAAGTACGCAAAGTAAAAATCCGCCCAGGTTCACCCAGAGACACGCATTATCATGTCGATTTGCCCCTTGCTTTCATCTTCTCTAGGGAAACCAGCAGCTAAAACCATAAATCAGAACATATGCTTTAGCATATGTTCTGATTTATGGCGGGCTCGGCGAGTGCACTGATTTACCCTCACATTGCGTTGTTTACACGTTTTCAATGCTCATTATAAAAAAGGGTTCAAACGGAATTCGTGTAGGCGCAATCAAGGGCTATAAAATATCGCATTCCTTGCATCGAAACCTGTACATCCAGAGAATTGCCTTGGATTGGCGGTAACAGGTACTAGATATGCGTTAGTAAGATTAGCGCGCGTTAATGTCGCTCCACGAAGGTCTGACTCGCTAAGAATTGCGTTCGTAAAATCTGCGTCGGTGAAATCTGCCGATTTCAAGTTAGCCCATGCCACCATGGAGCCGCGGAAAGAGCATCCTTTACATATGCTTCCTTCGAGATTGATATCCGTCAGGTCATAGTTGGACATATCTTTTCCGGAAATGTCTTTACCAGCGAGTCCCGTGACCCACGTTTGGGGCATTGCTCTATACATCTTTTACGTGGTCCGATCTGTTTCGATTGTGGAACTGGCCTATGGCCAACAATATAAATGCGTTTAAAAATACGTTTACTAGAGACAACAAATCGATGTAACCATGACCTAACCCTAGAAATCCTGATAGACCTAGGACAAACGCTAGACAGGTGCTTAAAGAGGCTGCAATAAAAACCCATTTAGCGGTGGTTGTTCTGTACCTGTATAACGCGCACCAAATAATTAGGGTGATTCCAATTAAAACAAGAACTTTGCTATTTTCCATGTCTACTCACAGTGAAAAGCGAAACTGTATTTCTTCTCTCTAGCATCGAGTTGCATACGGGGGTGCTGTTGCAAAGTTGGGTGGAGAACCGCGAACACTCCTTTCTTCGTCGCCTGGCCAGCATTATGTCCCAGCCTGCTTAGATATTCTGGAAGATGTTGTTGAGGTATTTCACCTGCCGGTGTTCCACTGTTGGCGGGCAGATTCCCTCTGACTTCAACTCGGCGATTGCCCTGGCTAGGCAGGGTGCTTTATCGGTGTTGATCACTCTGGGATACCCGGCTGACGCATTGGATCTGACGGCCTTGGCCAGGAAACGCTTCGCTGCGGCCACGTTCCGCTTCGGAGAGAGGTAAAAGTCCAGGGTCTGACCACCGGCGGTGATCGCCCGATAGAGATAGCACCACCTGCCGCCGACCCGGATATAGGTCTCATCCACCCGCCAGGAACTGGCCTGCCAGTCAGGTACCTGCCGGTACCACCGTGTTTGCTTGTCCAGCTCAGGGACGTATTTCTGAACCCAGCGGTAGATCGCGGTGTGATCGACCGGCACGCCCCGCTCGGTCATCATTTCCTCCAGATCGCGGTAGCTCACCCCGTAGCGGCAGTACCACCGCACCGCCCACAGAATGATGTCACGGGGGAAATGACGACCGGAGAAAATACCCATGGCTGTGATTATTTCACGTCACTCTTCCTACTGCCCCAACTTTGCAACAGCACCCACTGATCCGCCTTCGTTCAACTACGAACGCGGGGAGCACCTCTCGATCGCGATCTGGGGGGCGTTGAAGCAACGGTAAGGAGGGAGGCGTCGGCAAGCGCTGCTTAAAGCAACGCTATGTTGGCGCCTTCTTGGGCCTTTGGCTCAAGATATGCAACAACCCCCGCCTCCCTGCATGGCGTGCGTGCTGTGAGGAGCGGGGGTTGTTGGTGCTTGGTTTAAAAGCGAATACTAGTTAACGCGGCCGGTTTCCTTGCGGTACTTGCGGTAGTAGCGGCGGCCGTAGTGGACGGTGCCTACTGCGGCGATGGCCACAATGACCAGGGAGATGATGCCGATGATCATGGTCAGGGTGTAGTCACCCTCGCCTGCGGTACCCAGCGGGGTATCCCACACGCCAAGGCCCCAAATGATGATGCCGGCAGCCGGGAGGCAAGACAGGATCAGACCCATGCCCACCCAGGTGGAGGTGCGAAGAAGGGAAGAGTGAGGAGCACCGAAGGATACTGGATCGTAGCCCTCAATGTAGGTGTCCTGAATCTTGCCGGAGAACTCCGGGTAGGTCTCGCTGGTGTAGTCAGCGACTGCGTGGGTGTTATCGCTCATGGCGGAGTCTTTCTGTCTTTCTCTCGTTCCTAGTATTCCTACGGAATAACCTTAGCTTAGTCGTCCTTGCCACGGAAAGCAGCACGTGCACGTTCGCGGGTAACCGCAGAAACTGCGGTCAGCGGAACGCCGGCCGGGCAGACATCGGCGCACTCACCGTAGAGGGAGCAGTGACCAAAGTTGGCTTCCAGGTCGTCGACCATGTTGCGGGCACGGCGGCCACGCTCTTCCTTGCCCAGCGGCATGAGGGAAAGGTGCACCAGCTTCGCGCCGGTAAACAGGTGAGCCGCACCGTTCGGGCAGGCAGCAACGCAGGCACCGCAGCCAATGCAGGCAGCGTGGTCCAGCGAGTACTCGGCGGTCTCGTGGTTGAGGTGCATGGTATCCGCATCCGGAGCAGTACCAGCGTCCATGGAGACGTAACCGCCCTGCTCCATGACGTGATCCAGTGCCGCGCGGTCCACGACCATGTCCTTGATGACCGGGTAGGCAGCAGAACGGAATGGCTCCAGCTTGACGGTCTGGCCATCGGTGAAGTTAAACAGGCGCTGCTGGCAGGCAGGGGTGTTCTGGCCTGGGCCGTGCGGGCGACCATTGACGGTCAAACCACAGGTACCGCAGATGCCCTCACGGCAGTCGGAAGCGAAAGCGAAGGGCTCTTCGCCGCGCTCAATGTAGCCCTCGTTGACGTGGTCCAGCAGCTCCAGGATGGACATCTGCTCAGAGGCGTCATCCACCTGGACGGTCTCGAAGTGGCCTTCTTGGGTCGGTCCGGCTTGACGCCAGATCTCAAGTGTCAGTTTCATTACTTGTAGTTCCTTGTCATCAGCGGGATCGAATCAAAGTACAGCGGCTCGGCGTGGCGGATGAACTCGTTCTTATTTGCGCCCGGCTCCCATGCGGAAACGAAGCACCAGTTCTCATCGTCACGTTCTGCCTCGCCGTCCTCGGTGAGGTGGTCCTCGCGGAAGTGAGCACCACAGGACTCATCGCGGTCCAAAGCGTCAACACACATGAGCTCGCCCAAGTCCAGGTAGTCGGCAACGCGCAGGCCGTATTCCAGGACCTGGTTCATGTCATTGGCCTCGCCCGGGATGCGGACATTAGCCCAGAAGTCCTCGCGCAGCTCGCGGATCTTGGTGATGGCGGCCTTGAGGTCTTCGACGTTACGGGACACACCGCAGCCGTGGTAGAGGATATCGCCCAGCTGGCGGTGGTAGTAGGACGGACCGTGCGGGTTCTCTCCGCGCACGCCCATGAGGCGGTCGATGCGCTCCTGGGACTGTGCCAGGGTTGCCTGTGCCTCTGGGGAATCCTCCGCCAGCTTCTCCTCGTTGAGGTGATCAGCCAGGTAGTTCGGGATGGTAAACGGCAGGGTGAACCAGCCATCGACGGAAGCCGAAAGCAGGGAATTTGCACCCAGGCGGTTAGCGCCGTGGTAGGTCCAGGAGCACTCACCGGCGGCAAAGAGGCCGTCGATGGAGGTCATCTCGTTGAAGTCGGTCCACAGGCCACCCATGGTGAAGTGGCAGGTCGGGGCGATGCGCATCGGGGTCTCATAGGCGGACTCACCGATAGCCTCTTCGTACATCTCGATGAGGTTGGAGTAACGCTCGCGGATCTTGTCCTTGCCCAGGCGCTCGATGGCGTCGCGGAAGTCTAGGTACACCGAGTTGTGCAGCGGGCCAACGCCCAGGCCGGCGTTGATCTGCTGGGAGATGGCACGGGAGGCAACGTCACGCGGAACCAGGTTGCCGAATGCCGGGTAGCGGCGCTCCAAGAAGTAGTCGCGCTCTTCTTCCGGAATGGTATTCGGGTCGCGGTCGTCGCCCTCCTTCTTCGGGGACCAAATGCG
This sequence comes from Corynebacterium sp. MSK195, assembly GCF_030228885.1. NCBI lineage: Bacteria > Bacillati > Actinomycetota > Actinomycetes > Mycobacteriales > Corynebacteriaceae > Corynebacterium > Corynebacterium sp. MSK195. Next base: position 259,161 of record NZ_JASPGT010000002.1, read on the forward strand.
GCCGTCGTTACGCAAGGACTCCGACATCAGGATGGTCTTGGACTGCCAATCGGAGTTGACCGGCAGGCCCGTCGGGTGGAACTGCACGAAGGCTGGGGAGGCCAGGTAGGCACCACTGTCATACGCACGCATCATGGCGCTGGCATTGGAGTTCTTTGCCAGTGTGGACATGTGGTAGACGTTGCCGTAGCCGCCGGTACCCAGCACAACTGCGTGGCCAGTGAAGGCCTTGAGCTCACCGGTAATCAGGTTGCGGGTAACGATGCCGCCGGCGCGCTTCTTACCATTGTCGTTGTAGACGATGATGTCCTGCAGGTCGTTGTGAGCGAAAAGCTCCACGTTGCCCAGGCCAATCTGGCGGTAGAGCGCCGAGGTGGTGGACAGCTGCAGCTGCTGACCTGTTTGGCCACGGGTGTAGTAGGTACGGGAGACCTGCACGCCACCGAAGGAACGGGTAGCCAGGGTGCCGCCGTACTCGCGAGCGAATGGGGCGCCGATGGCGTTCATGTGGTCAATGACGCGAACGGACTCGTTTGCCAGGCGCCAGCAGTCGGACTCGCGGCAGCGGTAGTCGCCGCCCTTAACGGTGTCCTTGGTGTGGCGGTAGGCGGAGTCGTTGTCCACCTTCTTGGCACGAGAGGCGTTGACGCCACCCTGCGCGGCAATGGAGTGCGCGCGGCGCGGGGAATCGTGGTAGGTGAATACCTTTACCTTGTAGCCCAGCTCGCCCAGTGCGGCCGCAGCGGAACCGGCGGACAGGCCGGTACCAACCACGAGAACCTCAAACTTGCGGCGATTCAGCGGGGAAACCAGCTGCATGTGATCCTTCTGGTGGGACCACATATCTTTCATCGGCACGCCGTGCGGCTCGTGGGATTCCAGGATGTTGCCGGCAGATACGCCCGGAACGATGGACTGTGGGTGCGAGAACTTAGGGTGCTCGCGCTTGAGTTCAGTATTAGTCATGGGTTTCTAACTCCTTTAGCTGACCAAGCCCAGGGCAACGGACAAAGGCATAACGATGTTGCCGATGCAGACAACGGCCGGGATGACGTACGCCAAGATCAGGAAGGTCTGACGCCACTTCGCACCGGTGATACCCAGGTCAGAGGCGGCAAGGCGAATGCCGTGGGTGAGGTGCAGGAACAGGAAGCACATAGCGATCACGTACACGATGGTGACCGGCCAGCGGCTGAAGGTGGCGATCATATTGGCCTTCACCGCGCCCTCTGCAAAGTCGCCGGGGGCGAAAGGCTGCACGCCCAGGGTCAGGTCCAGCAGGTGGAAGATGATGAACAGCAGCAAGACGATGCCGGTGACCAGCATGGACTTGGTAGCGAAGGAATCAAGGCCGCCCATCAGGTTGCTGCGGCGGAACTTGCCGCGGGACGCCTTAGAGCGTGCGGTCAGGGCAAATGCACCATAGATGTGGGCGAGGATGGCAACCAGCAGGATGGCGCGGATAATCCACAATGCACCCTCGTGCGGGAACAACGGCTCGCCCATGGAGCGCAGGAATGCGCCGTATTCATCCAGCGCCTCTTCGCCGCCGTGCGCCGGCAAGTACAACTTCAGGTTGCCGGCCATGTGGCCAACAACGAAAAGGGCAAAAAGCAGGCCAGTGACGGCCATAATGAGCTTCAGAACCCAGGAGGGCACTCCCGGCTTCTGACGGATTGGTTCGTTAGTGATGTGGCCGTGAGCTACTGCCTCACGGTCCGGATTTCTTAAAGTCATGACACCTCCATTGTCGCCCTCACTTTAACTGGGCTTAACCGCTGGTTACTAGTCAATTCCTGCAGCGTTTCACCTAACGGTACGGCGGTACGGTTAAAGTCAGAATTCTCTTAGGTAAGGGTTGCCTTAAAAGCCTCCGGGCAAAACGTCACTACCTTGGCGGCTCGGAATTCCGCAATATTGGCGTTGCGTAATTCGCCCCAGATTTGTGAACTTGGTCACCCAGTGTTGCCAGAGTGACCGCCTTACCCCTTTATGTGTCAAACTTTCGCATGAAACCCACATGTAGCCCACAGGCGGGTGAACATTCTTCGCAAGATCTTTGCAATTAGGGTGCACACCCGCAGGCCAGCCAGTAACCTTGCCGGCATGAGTAAGACGTATGTGGGATCCCGCCTTCGCCAGCTTCGCCGTGAGCGCGATCTCAGTCAGGCTTCCCTTGCCGCGACGCTGGGTCTCTCCGCCAGCTACGTCAACCAGATCGAGCACGACGTCCGTCCGCTCACAGTCCCAGTGCTCCTGCGCATCACCGAGGTCTTCGGCGTCGATGCCACCTTCTTCTCCCGTGACGATGACTCCCGCCTTCTTGCCGAGATCCAGGACGTCATCCAAGACAAGGAGCTCTGCCCCTCCCCCGTCGAGCTGCAGGAGCTCTCGGAGCTGGTCTATAACCACCCCACCGTGGCTCGCACGCTGGTAGACGTCCACCGCCGCTACCGCAATGTGCGCGATAAGCTCTCGCTGGCCACTGATGCCCGCCGCACCACCGAGGCCACCCAGGCCCTATCCATGCCGCACGACGAGGTACGCGACTTCTTCTACGCTCGCCAAAACTACTTGGACAACCTGGACCACCATGCAGAGCAGCTTGCCGACGCCCTCTCGGTCACCCACTTCGGCATTCGCGACACCGAACACGCCCTGGCCCAGCGCCTGCGCGATCGCCACAACGTAGATATCCACATCACTTCCCAGATGGATGGCACGCTACACAGCTTTGACCGAGAAACCGGCGAGTTCCGGCTCGCGTCGCGCCTGAGCGAAGGTCAGCGCGCCTTCCGCATGGCCGCGGAGCTGAGCTTCCTCGAGGCCGGGGACGATATCGCTTCCCTAGTAGAGGAGGAGCCGTTCACCTCGGATGCTTCTCGCAACCTCGCGCAGCGCGGCTTGGCCAGCTACTTCGCCGCCGCCACCGTGATGCCCTATGAACTGATGCATTCCGAGGCCGAGCGCTCCGGCTACGACGTGGAATACCTCTGCCAGGTCTTCGGCGTGGGCTATGAATCCGTGGCCTCCCGCCTGTCCACCCTGCAGCGCGATAACCTCCGCGGCATTCCTTTTACTTTTGTTCGCGTCGACCGCGCCGGCAATATGTCCAAGCGCCAATCCGCCACCGGCGTGCACTTTTCCAATAACGGCGGCACCTGCCCGCTGTGGAATGTCTACGAGACCTTCACCCAGCCCGGCATTATCTCCCGCCAGCTGGCCCAAATGCCCGATGGTCGCAACTACCTGTGGATTTCGCGCGCCGTCCAGCACCACCAGGGGCGCTTTGGCGATACCGATAAGCTCTTCGCCATCGGCCTAGGCTGCGAAGCCCGCCACGCCGACCGCACCGTCTACGCCGAAGGCCTCGATCTCACCGATCTCTCTACCGCCACCCCCATCGGCTCCGGCTGCCGCACGTGCCCGCGCGAGAACTGCGCGCAACGCGCCTTTCCACCCATCAACGAGGTCATTAGCGTCGACGCCCACCGCTCCGCCGTGGCACCGTACTAACTCTGCCACCCAGGTGGACTGCACATAGAAAAGCGGCACCGCGGTCCGCCTCCCTCCAACGAGGGGAGCGAACGGTGCGGTGCCGCTGGCGTCGCGCTCTATGGCGACGTCGGCAAGCAGCCCTGCTTAGAGGTTAATCATGTGGCCGCCGATGCCCTCGGCTGCTTCCTTCATGGCCTCAGAGAGGGTCGGGTGGGTGTGAACGTTGCGGCCGATTTCCTCAGCGGTGAGGTCGAAGCGCTGCGCCAAGGTCAGCTCCGGCAGCAGCTCGGATACGTTGGAGCCCACCATGTGGCCGCCGATGAGCTCGCCGTACTCGCCGTCCGCGATGAGCTTGACAAAGCCGGCGGTCTCATTGAGGCCAGCGGCCTTGCCGTTAGCGGAGAACGGGAAGGTAGCGACCTTGATATCGCGGTCCGCGAACTTCTCCTTGGCAGCTTCTTCGGTGTAGCCGAAGGAAGCGACCTGCGGGTTGCAGAAGGTAGCGCGCGGCATATTCATGTAGTCACCCAAGAGCTGGGTCTCCACGCCGGCGATGGTCTCTGCGGCGACAACGCCCTGGGCCTCAGCAACGTGGGCGAGCTGCAGCTTCGCGGTGACGTCACCGATGGCGTAGATGTGGTCGACGTTGGTGCGCATGGTGTCATCGATGGCAATAGCGCCGCGCTCGGTGAGCTCAACGCCGGTGTTCTCCAGGCCGAAGCCCTCGGTGCGCGGGGCGAAGCCGATGGAGATCATGGCACGGTCCACGGTGAGGGTGTCCTGCTTGGAGCCGTCCTTGGACTCCACCTCAACGGTGACATTATCGCCGTTGTCCTTCACGGAGGTGGTCTTGTAGCCGGTCAGCAGCTTGACGCCGAGCTTCTTGTACTCCTTGGCAATGGCCTTGGAGACGTCCTTGTCCTCGTTCGGCAGGACGCGGTCCATGAACTCCACGATGGTGACGTCTACGCCATAGTTGGACAGAACATAAGCAAATTCCATGCCGATGGCGCCGGCGCCGACGATGACCATGGATTTCGGGGCCTCATCGTTGAGGATCTGCTCCTCGTAGGACACGATGTTGCCGCCGAGCTCTACGCCCGGCAGGGACTTGACCACGGAACCGGTAGCGATGATGCAGTCATCGAAGGTGACGGTCTTGCCCTTGTCATCACCATCGGTGATTTCGATGGTCTTATCGTCCTTGAAGGAGCCAAGTCCGTTGATTTCGGTGATCTTGTTCTTCTTCATCAGGTAATGGACACCCTTGACGATGCCCGCGGAAACCTTGCGGGAACGCTTGTGGGCAACACCGAAGTCGAAGGAGACATCGCCGGAAATGCCGAAGTCCTTGGCCTCGTGGTTGAAGGTGTGGGCAACCTCAGCGTTCTTCAGCAGCGCCTTAGAAGGGATGCAGCCTACGTTGAGGCAGACACCGCCCCAGTACTGCTTCTCGATTACGGCAACTTTCTTACCAAGCTGAGCTGCACGGATGGCGGCCACGTAGCCGCCAGGGCCCGCGCCGAGTACTACTACGTCATAATGTTCATTAGTCACGCCCTTTAGGATACGTAACTTTCCCCTCCATGTCGCGCATTGGGTCACACTCTTATGCCCGAGTACCCCACGCTTCGGGGGGTAAAACGCACAAAGGCCCTGCACGGCGGCGTCGGCAAGCACGCGACGCCCCCACGCAGGGCTATGGGCTCGGTGTTTTAGAACAGGCCGAGAGCCAGTGCAGCGGTGGAGGACATGGAGGAGCCGGCGTGCAGGAACTGGCCCAGAACTTCGTTGATGGCTACGAGGATGGAATCGAAAATGTTCATTATGCTTCTTTCTGTGTTTTTACTTGCCTAGAGCGAGGGATGGGCTCGTGAATGGGCCCGCATTATTCACACGTTTAGTACTAGCGGAGATTGTAGCGCCACCGTTACATACGCTCCGTGTTCAGAATTATGACACATAAACCACATACGTCACAGGTTTTGCTACATTAAAAGGGCTATTAAGGCATAGAGTCTTGCTAACACTCCCGCTTTGCGGAACGATACCTACTGAGAAGATTCTCTTAACTCGAGGAAGCTAAAAATATGCATACTTTGCGCTCTATCGGCTCCAGCGTCGCAGGCATCGCCATCGCGGCAGGAGTCCTCTCCGCCCCTATCGCCTCCGCCGTCGAGCCGGCCGAGATCCAGGGTGACGCCACCCCGTCCACCATCCGCGAGGTCAACCTCACCGACCCGGCAGATCCGGAAAACATCAACTACGCCATCACCACCAAAGGTGATAGCCGCGTGGTGGATATTGCCGGCCTAAAGGATAAGGACAAGTGGAAGGGCTATGCCTTTGGCCATAAGAGCAAGGCTGGCAAGCACTACGGCAACCACGTTAAGACCCTGACCGCCACCTCCGCCGCCATGGGCGGCCGCGAGGTTCCGCTGGCGGTCATCACCCCAGACGGCGACTTTGAGAAGAAGCGCCCCACCCTGTACCTGCTCAACGGCGCCGGCGGCGCTGAGCAGGGCATGGACTGGCTGACCGCCACCGCCAACCATGACATCGACCCTGAGACTGAGGGCGTGCAGGACATGGTGGACTTTTACACGTCCAAGGACGTCAACGTGGTCATCCCGCAGGCCGGCGCCTTCTCTTATTACACCGACTGGGTATCTTCCCCGAATAGCGGCTACCTCAAGGGCCCACAGAAGTGGGAAACCTTCCTCACCAAGGAGCTACCGGACGCACTGGAAAAGCACATCGGCGGCAATGGCAAGCGCGGCATCGCCGGCATGTCCATGTCCGCTACCTCTTCCCTGCTGCTGGCAGAGCACAACCCGGGCTTCTACAACGCCGTGGGCTCCTTCTCCGGCTGCGCTGCCACCTCTCGCCCGCTGCCACGCCTGTACACCCAGCTGACCGTCAACCGCGGCGGTGGCTCGGCCGATCAGATGTGGGGCGCTATGGGCAGCGAGTACAACGTGTACAACGATGCCCTGGTGAACGCTAACCCGAATAACCTGGGCAAGTCCGAGACCTATGTCTCGGTCAACTCCGGCCTGGGCGGCGCCAATGACTGGGGTGTTCCGGGGTCTTCCACCCTCATCGTTGAAGGCGGCGTCATCGAGGCCGCGATGAACTCCTGCACCCATGACCTCAAGGCCAAGATGGATTCCCAGGGCATGGACGCGGACTGGAACTTCCGCAATACCGGCACCCACTCCTGGCCGGGCTGGCGCAATGACCTCTTCACCTCCTGGGCAACCTTCGAGCGTGGCTTTAACAAGGATGCTGCAGAGGCACCGGCCGAGCCGGAGGTAAAGCCCAACGAGCTCTCTATCGAGGCACCGCAGGCTGAGGAAAATGCGCAGGTTAAGGACGCCCCGAGCGCCGCTGACCAGTCCCCGGACAAGGACTTTGTCGAGGGCATGGACGCAGAGGGCGCAGCGGCCGCCGAGGCTGCTGTCGCTGCCGAATAATCAGGAATTCATTAACTACAGGAAAGAAGCACTATGAAGCGCCTTAGCTCCATCCTTGCCGGCACCGCAGTGTGCGCAGGCTTGGCCTGCGCCCCAATGGCGGGGGCCGCACAGCTCACCCCGCAACAGGTAGCGGGCAACGCCGCCCAGTCCACCCTGGCCCCGCTGGAGGTCACCCCAGAGCTGGAGCAGCAGACTTGGTACCAGAAGTACAAGGACGATCCGCGCGTCGAAAAGCTGCAGGCCACCTCCCCAGCCATGAACGGCCGTAAGATTCCGCTGGCCGTCATTCGCGCAACGGATGAGAACCGCCCGACCATCTACCTGCTCAATGGTGCAGGCGGCGCGGAGCAGGACATGGACTGGCTGAAGCTTTCTGACGCCGTTGATTTCTACCATTCCAAGAACGTCAACGTGGTCATCCCGCAGGCCGGCGCTTTCTCCTACTACACCGACTGGGTATCCGAGCCGAACTCCAAGTATCTCAAGGGCCCGCAGAAGTGGGAGACCTTCCTCACCAAGGAACTGCCGGGCGCCATCGAGGGCCATATCAAGGCCGATAACCACCGTGCCATCGCGGGCATGTCCATGTCCGCCACCTCCTCCCTGCTACTGGCAGAGCACAACCAGGGCTTCTACGACGCCGTGGGTTCCTACGCCGGCTGCGCGGCCACCGCTTACCCGGTAGAGCACAAGGCCGTTGAGCTCACCGTCAACCGCGGCGGTGCGACCACGGAGCAGATGTGGGGCCCGTTCGGCTCCCCCACCAACCGCTACAACGACGCGATGATGAACCACGAGAAGCTGCGTGGCACGGAGCTGTACATCTCTTCCGGTTCTGGGTTGGCAGGCAAGGAGGATACCTTCTCCTATAACGTGGCTAAGGGCTACAACCCTGCTACCGCTGCTTTGGGCTCCGCTCAGCTGCAGGTGGAAGGCGGCGCCATCGAGGCTGGCGTGAACTACTGCACCCACAACTTTAAGGCCAAGCTGGACCAGGCTGGCATCCCAGCGACCTACAACTTCCGCAATACCGGCACCCACTCCTGGCCGCACTGGATTGCGGACCTCAAGGATTCTTGGCCGGTCTTCGAGCGCGCTTTCAATAAATAAGCTCGTTTCTTTCCGCGGCTAAAAGGGCGGTAGGCTTGCAGCATTATGAAGTTGCTTCCTACCGCCCTTTCGCGTGCCCACACTGATCCTTATACCGGCGTGGATTTTAACCTCGGTTTCGAGGTTTCCCACTACACGCTGGATCTGACCTACCGCGTGGAGCCCAACCTACTTCAAGGCGAGGCTACTTTGGCCATCCGGGCCGACGAGGATTTAACGTCGCTGACCCTAGACCTAGGCGGGGCGATGGTGGCTCGGCGCGTGACCGCAAAGGGTGCGCCGCGGGTGGCTAAGTTCCGTCAGTCTTCCGGCAAGCTGCGCCTGCGTTTTGCTGAGGAGATTGCCGCTGGTACGGAATTTGAGCTGATTATTCGCTATGGCGGCAGCCCGCGGCCGATCCGCACCACCTGGGGCGAGATTGGCTGGGAAGAAACCGAATCCGGCTCGCTGGTGGCCAGCCAGCCCAACGGCGCGCCGAGTTGGTTCCCTTGTGACGATACGCCGTCTGAAAAGGCGCACTATGACATCATCATTACGGCCGATGATCCCTTCATCGTGGTATCCAATGGTGACCTCGTCTCCCGCCGGGCGGGCGGCTCCACCACGCGGTGGCACTACCGCACCCGCGAGCCCATGGCCACCTACCTGGCGACGGTCCAGGTAGGCGAGTTCTCTAATTTTGATTTGGGGCCTTCCACACGCGCCTGGGCACCGGCCGAGCTGCGCGAGCGCGTGCTCGATGAGTTTGCCCAGCAGCAGGAAATGGTGGACTTCTTCTCCTCCATTTACGGCCCTTACCCGTTTACGGATTACCAGGTGGTCATCACGGAAGATGAGCTGGAAATACCGCTGGAGGCGCAGGGCCTGTCCATCTTTGGCTCTAATCATATTAAGGGCGATCATGCCTTTGAGCGTCTTATTGCCCATGAGCTTTCCCACCAGTGGTTTGGCAATTCCGTCGGCCTGGGCGAGTGGAAGGATATCTGGCTCAACGAGGGCTTTGCCTGCTACAGCGAGTGGCTATGGGGCGAGCACAAGGGCGAGACCACCGCGCGCGAGGCGGCACGTTCCCACTACAACGTCCTGGGACGCAAGGCGCAGAACCTCACCGTTTCCGATCCGGGTGCGCGCGACATGTTCGATGACCGCGTGTATAAGCGCGGCGCCTTGACCGTGCACGCCATCCACCGCCTGCTTGGCGACGCCTTCTTTACCACCCTCCGCAGCTACCTCACCGAGCACCAGCATTCGGTGGTAGAGCCTTCCATGCTGCTGGATTCCTTCCGCGCCGCCGCTCCTGACGCCGCGCTTTTCGACGCCACCGTAGACACCTGGCTTAACCAGAAGGCCCTTCCTCCCTTCCCGAGTTAGTGGTTTTGGCCCCGTTTTGTGGGGTTTTCCTGCGTTTGTTTGGGGAATGTCTAATCTATTGACCAGTCCCTTCTTTCCTGTTGACGGGGTGTTTTATCTGGGTAAGATAGAACATGTAAACGAAAAGGAAGGGAGGGATCATGCAGACCACCAAGCACGCGGAGATAGACTCCGCCATCGCGCAGGTTGCCACTGGGCTCACCCAGCTGCGCAGCCTCATGCAAGATCCCTCCGATCTGTCTTTCGAGCTTCTTCATCCTCATTTCGAGCACTTGGAGCGGGCGCTAGGAAATAAGTCCACTATCGACGCCGCCTTCGCTTTCATCGCGGAGCGGGATGACGCCGGCCGCCGCGTTGGTTCCTCCAAGGCCAAGGACTACCTGACCACGCGCCTAGGTCTTACCGATGCCGAGGCCGCCGCCCGCCTCCGCAATGGACGCAATCTCTTCGCACCCATCCCCGATCCGGAGCCGGCTCCCCCTGCGGACCCCGATGCTGACGAGGCCGCACGCGCCCGAGCCGAGGAGGAATCCCGCCGCCGCGCCGACCGCGAGCGGCGCGAGGAGGAGAAGCGCCGCAAGAAGCTCTTTGAGGAAGAGCCTATCCCCGAGCGCATCCTCAACCTCATCGAAAACGAGTTGCGCAGCCTCAGCAAGTACGCCATCCCTGGCCCGAGCGAACTGCGCAATCAAGCTCTCGAGCAGGCCAAGCGTCGTTCCTTCGACTCTCTACGAGAGTGGCTGCGCAAGGCCATCCGCAAAGCGAATAAGCACGCTCTCAACCCAGCCGGCGAGCCCGATCCGCACGCCGCTACCCGCAAGCGCCGCTTTAGTATCTCCCGCCAAGATGCTGACGGCGGCGTGCACATCTCCGGCTACCTCGATGCCTCCGCAGCCGCCATCCTCGCCAGCGCCTTCGCGCCCGCAAAGAATAAGGGCAGCGCGGACCTCAGCCCCGAGGACGATACCCGCACCTATGCCCAACGCATGGCGGACCAACTAACCGCCGCCCTGTCGAGCTACCTTTCCGCCACCCAAAAGAACTCCGACGGTCTCGGCTCCTTCTTCGTCGCCACCACATTGGAAGAACTGGAGGCAATGGGCGGAGATACCCGCTTCGCCACCAGCACCGGCATCGAGCTCACTCCGCTCGACTTCCTCCGCCTGGGCGGCGCGCAGCACGATTTCTTCTGTGCTGTGGACGACAAGGGCTTCCCCCTCGAGCTTGGCCGCACCAAGCGCACCGCTTCTCTGTGGCAGAAGCTCGCTCTCGCAGCCTCCGAGCTCGTCTGCACGCACCCAGAGTGCCACCGCCCGTGGCAGGACTGCGACGTCCACCACCTCCAAGCCTGGTCCCACGGTGGTGCCACCGACCTCAAGAACCTCACTCTGTTATGCCGCCGGCACCACGTGGACAATAACGATTACCGCGATGGCCGCAACGGAATGGGACACGCCGAACGAGACCTCGACACGGGCCGGGTAGGATACCGAGCCGCCCACCCCGACGGCCTATCGCCCACCGTGAAGGTCAACGAGCACCCCGCCGCGGAACAAGCCCCGGCCCGCAGGCTCACCGATCCGCCTTCGCCACCGCCGCCACCCCCGGGCGCGGCCTGACCGGGGCCCGCAGCCTGCCACAGCCGCGCGCCCGACTGCCCTACACTGGATAACCATGCAAACGATGCTCGTCACTGGCGGCGCCGGTTTTATCGGCGCCAATTTCGTGCGCCTTATATGCCAGGCGCGTCCCGATACCCGCGTTACGGTGCTCGATAAACTCACCTACGCCGGAAACCGCGCTAACCTCGCCGGCCTCGATATTGACCTCGTGGAAGGCGATATCGCCGATCCCGCCACCGTAGAACCGCGCGTCGCCGCTGCCGATGTAGTGGTTCATTTTGCCGCCGAGTCCCATAACGACAATTCTTTGCGCGACCCCTCGCCCTTCATCCACACGAACCTCGTAGGCACCTTCAACCTTCTGGAAGCCTGCCGCAAGCACGATACCCGCTTCCACCATGTCTCCACTGACGAGGTTTTCGGTGACCTGGAAATCGGGGCAGACACCAAGTTTACTGAGCACACCGCCTACGCTCCCTCCAGCCCCTACTCGGCCACCAAGGCGGGGTCTGACCACCTCGTGCGGGCATGGGTGCGTTCCTTCGGGCTGCGCGCCACCATCTCAAACTGCTCCAATAATTACGGGCCGTACCAACACATCGAGAAGTTCATCCCCCGCCAAATCACCAATATCCTCTCCGGTCACACGCCAAAGCTCTATGGCACCGGCGAGCAGGTGCGCGATTGGATCCACGTCGATGACCACAACGAAGCGGTGCTCGCCATCCTCGAGCGGGGCCGCATCGGCGAGACCTACAATATCGGCGCAGACCAGGAAGATATTAATAATAAGCAGGTCATTGAGCTGATCTGCGAAATCATGGGCCACACCCGCAATGGGCGCGCGCTCTATGAGCACGTGGCGGACCGCCCCGGCCACGACCAACGTTATGCGATGGACGCCGCCAAGCTGCGTCGCGAGCTGGGATGGACCCCGCGGTTCACGGATATCCGCGCCGGTCTCGAAGACACCATCGCGTGGTATCGCGATAACGAAGGCTGGTGGAAGCCCGAGAAAGAAAACGTGGAAGCCCGCTACAAGCAGCAAGGACAGTAAATATGCGCATTACCGAAACCGCCATCCCGGGGCTGCTCATCATCGACCTCGACGTGCACGGCGATAACCGCGGCTGGTTCAAGGAGAATTGGCAACGCGAGAAATTCACCGGCCTCGCGCCAGAGCTCGCGAGCTTCCAGCCGGTGCAGAACAATATCTCTTTTAATCACGCCGGCGCTACGCGCGGCCTGCACGCAGAGCCGTGGGACAAGCTCGTCTCGGTGGCGCAGGGCAAGATTTTCGGCGCATGGTGCGACTTGCGCGAGGGATCGGAAAGCTTTGGCGAGGTCGTCACCCACGAGGTGGGGCCGGAGACTGCGGTGTTTGTCCCGCGGGGCGTCGCCAATGGCTTTCAGGCGCTGGAGGAAACCTCCTACTGTTACCTGGTCAATGAGCATTGGTCGGCCGAGGCTCGCTATGCCGCGGTGAACCTCAACATCGTCGACTGGCCGCTGGAGCCCACCGAGATTTCGGAGAAAGACAAGCAGCACCCCGCTCTTGTAGAGGTGAGCCCGATGCCCGCCCGCCGCATCCTCGTCACCGGCGCGAACGGGCAGTTGGGGCGTGCGCTCAAGCGCCTGCTTGCCGACGCCGAATTGTGCACCCACGCCGACTTCGACATCACCGACCCACCAGAACGGAATTGGAAGCAGTACTCCGCCATCATCAATTGCGCGGCGTATAACGACGTCAACGGTGCCGAAAACGACCGCGCCGCCGCCTGGGCCGTCAATGCGGAAGCGCCCGCACGGCTGGCGCGCATCGCCGCAGAGAACCAACTCACGCTGGTGCATGTGTCGAGCGACTATATCTTCGACGGCACCAACGAGGTCCACACCGAGGAGGAACTGCCGTCGCCGCTGAGTGCGTATGGGGCGTCGAAAGCCGCGGGCGATACCGCCGCACAGACCGCGCCGCAGCACTACGTCATCCGTACTTCCTGGGTCTTTGGTGATGGTGAGAATTTCATGTCCACCATGCGCCGGCTGGCCAACAAGGGTGTGGAGCCGAAGGTCATCCATGACCAGCGCGGGCGGCCCACGTTTGCCGAGGACCTGGCCAAGGGCATCGTCCACCTGCTCAATTCCGACGCGGACTACGGCGTGTATAACCTCTCCAACTCGGGCGATACCGTGGGCCGCGATGAGATCGCCATGGCCGTGTTCATCGGGCTCGGCCACGACCCGGCCGAGGTCACTCCGGTAAGCACCGAGCAGTACCGCGAGATCGCGGGCCCAGAGGCGCCGCGCCCCAAGGAGTCGACGCTTGCGCTAGATAAAATCGAGGCTACGGGCTTCAAGCCGCAGAACTGGCGCGCGGCCCTTGCCCTGTACTTGGCGCTGTACCCGGAGGATTAAATGAAAGGCATCATCCTGGCCGGCGGTTCCGGCACGCGGCTCTACCCGATTACCAAGGGCATCTCGAAGCAACTCATGCCCATTTATGACAAGCCGATGATTTATTACCCGCTAACCACGCTCATTCAGGCGGGTATTCGGGAGATCCTTATCATTACCACCCCAGAGGATGCGGGGGCCTTCCAGCGCCTCTTTGGCGATGGATCGCAGCTTGGGGTGATGATCGATTATGCAGTTCAGCCGCGGCCGGAGGGGCTCGCGCAGGCCTTTTTGATTGGCGAGGAGTTTATTGGAGACGACAGCGTCGCGCTGGTACTCGGCGATAATATCTTCCACGGCTTCGGCGGCGAGCTCGCCCACTGCCAGGATCCGGAGGGCGGCATCATCTTCGCCTACGAGGTCTCGGATCCGCAGCGCTATGGTGTCGTGGAATTCGACGCCGCAGGCCATGCGTTGAGCATCGAGGAAAAGCCGGAAGTGCCGCGGTCGAACCACGCGGTGGTGGGCTTGTACTTTTATGACAACTCCGTGGTGGAGATAGCCAAGGGCATCGAGCCCAGCGGCCGCGGTGAACTGGAAATCACGGCGGTAAACGAGGAGTACCTGCGCCGCGGCGAGCTGAATGTCCAGCGCCTGCACCGCGGCAGCGTGTGGCTCGATACGGGAACGGTGGACTCGATGAGCGAGGCCTCCGCCTACGTCGAGGTGATGCAAAAACGCACCGGCATCGTTATCGGATCGCCCGAGGTCGCCGCATACGAGGCGGGCTTCATCGACCGCGCCCAGCTAGAAAAACTCGCCGAGCCGTTACTCAAGTCCGGCTACGGCGAGTACCTGCGGGCGTACTAGAGGCTAGTAGCCGCGCTCGATGTATTCGTCGATGCGCGCGGCCTCCGCGCCCACCGTGGTAGCGTCGCCATGCCCTGGCAGGACCTTGGTGTCCTCCGGCAGGGTGAAGACGACGTTCTTCAGCGACTCGATGATCACATCGAAGTCGGAGTACTTGCGGCCGGTGGCACCAGGGCCACCGTTGAAGAGCGTATCGCCCGACAGCAGCGTCTCGCCCACGTGCAGCACCACGCAGCCCGGCGAGTGGCCCGGGGTGTGGTAGACCGTAATCTTCTCGCCGCCAATATCGAACTGGCCGCGGTCCGCCAATGGCGTGTACGGAGCATCACCATTGGACTCCTGCCACAGCATGTCATCGTCCGGGTGCAGGTAGACCTCGGTATCGAAGCGCTTTGCGGCCTCGGGGGCGAGCTCGCAGTGGTCATTGTGCGCGTGGGTGAGCAAGATGCCTTCCACGCGACGGTCGCCAACGAGCTCTGCTACCGCATCGAGGTCGTGGGAGGGGTCCACCACGTACACACTGGAGTCATCGCCCACGACGTAGACGTTATTGTCCACGTCCCACTCGCCGCCATCGAGGCGGAACTTGCCAGAAGTAACCGTGCTATCGATACGCATTAGAACTCCACCACCGAACGTAGAACCTTGCCGGACTTCATGGTGGCAAAGGCCTGCTCGACGTCGTCAAGCGCAATGCGCTCAGAGACGAACTTATCCAGTGGGAAATTGCCGGCCTTAGACAGCGCCACATAAGCGGGGAAATCGCGCTCTGGGAGGCAATCGCCGTACCACGCGGGCTTGATGGAACCGCCGCGGCCGTAGAGGTCGATGGCCGGGATATCCACGTGGTCGGTGAGGTTCGGCACGCCCACCATGACCATGCGGCCGGCGTGGTCGCGGGAGTAGAAGGCCTGGCGCCAAGTGGGCTGAATGCCCACGGCGTCGATAGAGACATCGGTGCCGAAGCCGCCGGTGAGCTCGCGGACAGCGTCAATAACCTCCTGCTCCGAAAGGTCCTTGGAGCAGATGGTGTCGGTCGCGCCGAACTCGCGGGCGGTCTCCAGCTTGGACTCGTCGATGTCCACGGCAATGATCTTTGCCGCGCTCGCCAGCTTGGCGCCCGCAATGGCAGCCATACCCACGCCGCCGCAGCCGAAGACGGCAACGGACTCGCCGAGCTGGATATCGCCGGTGTTCACGGCCGCGCCGAGGCCCGCCATGATGCCGCAGCCCAGTAGGCCGGCAGCGGCTGGGTCGGTGTCTTCCACCTTGGTGCACTGGCCCTCGTGGACCAGGGTCTTCTCAGCGAAGGAACCGATGCCCAACGCAGGGGTGAGCTCGGTGCCATCCTCGAGGGTCATCTTCTTGGAGGCGTTGTGGGTATTGAAGCAGTACTTTGGCTCGCCCTTCTTGCAGGCGCGGCACTCGCCGCACACGGCGCGCCAGTTCAAAATGACGAAGTCGCCTTCCTCCACGTGGGTAACCGCAGAACCTACGGTTTCCACCACGCCTGCGGCCTCGTGGCCGAGCAGGAAGGGGAAGGCGTCTTCAATATCGCCATCGCGGTAAGCAAGGTCGGTGTGGCACACACCGCAGGCCTGGACGCGCACGATGACGTCGTTAGGGCCGGGATCAGGAACGACAATGTTGACGGTTTCGACTTCCGCGCCCTTGGAACGGGCAATAACAGCTTTTACAGTCATGCGCCCGAGCGTACCGATATTTTCAAAACCGGCGCATTATTGAAAACTCGTTTTAAGAGCGGGCAATGACGTTGGCCGTATGCTCGTGGCCGCGCTGGTTCATATGGATGGGAAGGTTGCCGTCACCACCAGTAAAGTCCACCAGACCAGCCCACATGCGCTGGTTTGCATCGGCACACATGCCGTTATTGCGGGTAGAGGGCTTCAGGTCTAGGAACTGCACGCCGGTGCGCGCCGCCAGGTCCACTTGCATCCACTGCGCCTTATTCTCAAAGTCCTGGATTGGCGGCAGGAAGGTGGAATCGGCCGGGCGCGGACCGAAGTGGAAGAGGCAGTAGTACGGGCCAGAACCGATGGTGGGGTAGCCAACGATCTGGACGCGGGCGTTCGGGGCCGCGCGCTTGATGCGCTCAATCTGAGGCGCGGTGCGGTCCGCAAACTGCTTGCGAATCTGCGGCAGGTTGAGCTCGCGGTGGTTATAGGTGTCATTGAAACCGGTAGTAATAACCACGCGGTTGGTAGCCGGAGTCAGCGCACCGCTGCGGATGGCCGCATCCACCTGCTGGGAAACCTGCGGGCCGCGAGACATGGACACGGCACCGGAGCAGGAGAAGTCCCGCACCGGAAGGCGCAGCTTGGCGCCGGCGCGCTTGGCGTAGTTATTGGAGGTCGGGCAATCTACGCCCACACCTTTAGAGGGATCGTAGCGGTGGGCGAAGTAGGAGCCGGCGTCTGGATCCGCCAAGACGGAATCACCGAAGGCCACTAGGTTGCGCTCCGCGGCGGTGGCCTGCGGCGCGACAGCCACGCCTACGACAGCCAGCGCGGAAGCCACCACGGAGAGTACTTTCAGCTGCAGAGATTTCATGAGATCCTTTTCTAGAAACACCAGTAACTTCAGGTAACTGTAGTTACTTCTGTAACATATTTCGAGTTGGCGGCAACACCGCCCGCCTCTCTCACGATATCGTCCATAGTTATCTTTTCGTTATCTTCGCTAATTTGGAGCTTTCCCGATCGTGAATTTTTCTGATTTCACATTCCACGCTGCAGCCCTCGGCCGGTTCGTGCCGGCGCTTCTTAACGCCGGACTTGTCAGCCACCAAGGCGGCGCGAAGGCCCAGCTCAATCTGCTGCCGAACCTGGCCCGCTACCGCTTCACCACCGCGCGCGAGATAGAACAGGGCTACCTCGCCTGCCCGGAGCGCTTGGCGCTTATCGACGACGACGGCACCCTCACCTACCGCCAGCTGCGCACCCACACGCAGGGCTTCGCCCGCTATCTCCGCTCGCTGGACCTGCCCGAGATTCGCCTCGGCGTCATGGCGCGCAACGGCCGTGGCATCATCATTCCACTCGGCGCCAAGGGCTATGTGGGCGCTTCTATTTACCTGCTCAACGTGGGTTCTTCCCCGGAACAGCTGGCCGGCTGCATCGAGGAAAATGGCATCAACGTGCTCGTGGTGGATGATGAGTTCATCGACCGCGTGGACACCGATATCCCGGTCATTATCGCGCACGATACGGGCGCAAGCGATCTGCCGAAGCTGGACAAGATTGTGAAGAACCCACCGGCCGTGGAGCTGCCGCGCTTCCCCAAGCACGGCCCAATCGTGCTCATGTCCTCCGGCACCACCGGCATTCCGAAGGGCATTGTGCGGCCGGAACCGACCCTGCCCGTGGTGCTGGCCTCCATCGTGGATACGATTCCGTGGCGCGCCGACCAGCGCCTGCAGCTCACCGCCTCCATTTTTCATACCTGGGGCTGGGCCTGCATCAATATCGCGCTGGGCCTGCGCAATACCATCGTCACCCGCCGCGTATTCGACGCGGAGCAAGTGCTTGACGACGTCCAGCGCTACCGCCTCGATGGCATGATTTCCTCCCCCATCTTCTTTAAGCGCTTGGTGGAGCGCGACCCGGCCGGCGAGTTCGATACCTCGAGCCTGAAATTCATTGCCTCGGCCGGCAATGCGCTGACCCCGGAGGTGGTCAAGGAGACCAATGAGCGCTTCGGCGCCATCCTGTGCAACGTGTACGGATCCACCGAGCTCGCACTGGCGACGACCGCCACCATGGACCAGGTGGCCGCCAACCCCACCATCGCCGGGCGCGTGGCCTCGGGCACGAAGCTGCGCATCCTCGATAAGGAGGGCCACCCGGTTCCCCGCGGCAAGGTGGGAGAGATCTACCTCACCAACTCCACCGCAATGACCGGCTATACCAACCCGAACCTGCGGCTCAATAAGGTGGACGGGCTCATCTCTATTGGAGACTTGGGCTACATCGACGAGCACGACTTCCTGCACGTGGTCGGCCGCGCCGATGACATGATCATCGTCGGCGGCGAAAACGTCCACCCGCAGTCCGTCACCGAAGTCCTCGAGGCCATGCCCGGCATCCACGAGGTCCACGCCGGTGGCGTAAAGGATAGCGAGACTTTCCAGCGCATCGCCGTGTGGGCGGTGCCTACTGCCGACGCCGCCGGAAAGGCCCTCACCGCCGACGCCATCCGCGACTGGGTCCGCACCAAGCTTGCCGATCACTCCGTTCCGCGCGACGTGCACTTCCTAGCCAAGCTCCCGCGCAACGCTACCGGCAAGGTGGTCCCGCGCCTCTTGACTAACCACGGCGAGGCTTAACGCGCTGTCCCCAAAACCGCGAAAGGCCGCAGGCAATAAAACCTGCGGCCGCTGTGGAGCCGCCTGCGAGAATCGAACTCGCGACCTTTTCATTACGAGTGAAATGCTCTACCGACTGAGCTAAGGCGGCGCGCTGCTTGGCATGCGCCAGTGCAGCAAGAGAGAGTTTAACCTAGGGGCGCCGCGGAATAGAAATCGGGTCCCACCTACAGGCACGCACGGCGCAGGCGGCCCACCAACCCGTCGAAGGCGATCTGCGTGCCGACGTTTTGGGTCAGCTGCTCGCGGCACAGCGTGATGGCCGCTTGGCAGTCCAACAGGCCTTCCTCGCTCACGCGCTGCGCGAGCTCACCGGAAAGACCGGCGAAGTCCGGGTGGGTCAGATCCACCTGCGCCCCCACCTTCTGCATGAGCGCATCGCGGTAGACGCCGGAGAGATCAACAAGCACGAGGTCCAGGTTGTCGATCACGCGGCGCTTGGCCCGCTTCTTGTGCTGATCCTGTAAGTCTTTAATGGCGGAGCGGGCGTCGCGCTGTGCCTTGGCCGCGCCCTTGCCCTTCGCACCCACGCCGAGGGTTTGTTCCAACTTCGCCAGCTCGGCCTCTTCTTGTTCCTTGTGCGAGTCCTTCGCCTCCGCGTCCACCATCTTCAGCAGCGAGGTCACCGCTTGGAAGCCCTGAGAGCCGTGGAAGACCTCTTCTGCCAGGTTGATGGCCACCGCGCGGCGCTTTTGCACGGCCGGATCGTTGACTAGGCGCCGCGCCCTGCCGACGTGGCGGAGGGAGGTAAGGGCGGCCAAGTGGGCGTCGTGATCCGAGGCGCCCTCGCTGACCAACTGAGCGGTAATGCTCTTCACCGACGGGGAGGGGATGTAGAGGTGACGGCAGCGCGAGCGGAGGGTTTGGGAGAAGTCCTCGGGGGCGTCGGAAGGAGCGCACATGATAATTACGGTGCGCGCCGGCGGCTCCTCCACCGTCTTGAGCAGGGCATTCGCACCGTTATTGTTCAGGCGGTCAGCATTATTGAAGATCACCACGCGCCAAGGGGCCACCGTGGGCAGGCTCGCCGCGCGGCCGATGACCTCGCGCACCGTATCCACGGGAATGATGACCTCCTGCGGATCCACGAGGACCAGATCGGTGTGCTGCTTGGTCTCCAGCACCGCGCGGCAGGCCTCGCAGCGGCCGCAGCCCGGCTCCTCTGGGTCCGTGCACATGAGCGCGGCCGCAAAATCGATGGCGGCCAGGGAACGGCCGGAGCCCGGCGGGCCGGTAAACAGCCAGGAATGGCTCATCGCCCGCGGGTCTGCCCCCGGCATCCCCCGAGCTGCCCGGGCGGCGCCCAGGATGGTGCGAGCCACACCTGGGGTATCTGCCAATCTTTGCGCAACGCTTCCGGTATTCACTCGCCCTAGCCTACTGGTCTTACTAAAGTATGAAGGCATGAACAGACTACTGCGCGGCGCACGATGGCTCATGGGTACCCAATGGCCGGTCTACGCCGCCTTAGTCCTTGGCGCGAATCTCATTGGCGCCATAGCGATCATGACCTTTGTCCTTTATTTCCTACCGATGCCGGAGATTAAGGACTTTGCCGCCGAGCTGCCCAGCCTGATGGGCGTCGCCGCGGTGTACCTCATCTTTGCCGTGGTCATCGGCATCGCCGTCACCCTGCTGCTTTTCCGCCCGGTGCTGGACTGGCAGCGCAACCCGGACGAGCACGATCCGAATATGGTGCGCAACTTGGTCATGCGTATCCCCGTCTACCAATCCGTGGTGGCGGCCGCGGTGTGGCTCATCGGCATCATCCTGGCCGTGGTGATTTCCGCCCGGGAATCCGGCCGCCTCGG
Organism: Corynebacterium sp. MSK195; assembly: GCF_030228885.1. NCBI lineage: Bacteria > Bacillati > Actinomycetota > Actinomycetes > Mycobacteriales > Corynebacteriaceae > Corynebacterium > Corynebacterium sp. MSK195. Next base: position 279,700 of record NZ_JASPGT010000002.1, read on the forward strand.
ACTCGTCGTGGGAGTGTCCGCCACCCTGGCCGGCCTCGTAGTGGTCATCTTGACCTACCTGCAGGCAGAACGCCTCGTGCGCCCGGTGGCCGCCCAGGCGGTGGCGCGCCGCTTCGAGGATGCCACCCTGGAGCCGCCCATCAAATACCGGCTGATTTCCACCTGGCTGATGACCTCCGGCGTGCCGCTGGTCGGCATCTTGCTGGTGCTCATCGCCCAGCGCACCGGGCTCTTCTCCGGCACCGCAGGAGACCTGGTTCCCGCCATCACGGCCCTGGCACTTACCGCCCTGGCCACCGGGTTTATCGGTACTAGCTTCGCGGTGATGAGCGTGGTGGACCCGATTGTGGAGCTGCAGGACGCCATTAACCGGGTGCGCCGCGGCGAGAACAATGCCGAGGTCGATATCTATGACGGGTCCGAACTGGGCGTACTGCAGGCCGGTTTCAACGAGATGATGCGTGGCCTGCGCGAGCGCCAGCGCGTGCGCGATATCTTCGGCCGCTACGTCGGCGCCGAGGTGGCGCAGCGCGCCCTAGAGGAGCGCCCCGAGTTGGGCGGCGAGGACCGCAAGGTCGCGGTGCTCTTCATTGACGTCATCGGTTCTACTACCTTCGCCGTCAACCACTCCCCTGAGGAGGTAGTGGAGGAGCTCAATAAGTTCTTCGAGCACGTCGTCAAGGTGGTGCACCGCAACAAGGGCATCATTAACAAGTTCCAGGGCGATGCCGCGCTGGCTGTCTTTGGCGCGCCGCTCAATGTTTATGATTCCGCCTCCATGGCCCTGCAGGCCGCCCGCGAGCTGCGCGGCGAGTTGCGCGGGCTGGAGCTGCAAGCGGGCATCGGCGTGGCGGCGGGGCACGTCGTCGCCGGGCACATCGGCGGCGCGGATCGCTTTGAATACACCGTCATCGGTGACGCTGTAAACGAGGCCGCGCGCCTGACCGAGCTGGCCAAGGACACCCCGGGCCAGGTGCTCACCAACGCCGCCACGCTCAAGACCGCCAATGAGGCCGAGCAGGCCCGCTGGACTATGATGAAATCCATTGAGCTGCGCGGGCGTCACCGCATGACCCAGCTGGCTCGCCCTATCCGCGCTACCCTGGCAGAACGTTCCGAGGTATAACGAGGTTTTCAGTGAGCTCAGCTTCCCGGCCCCGCATGATCGTGCCCGATGTGGCGCGCGGCATGGCCCTTCTAGGCATCGCCATGGCCAATATGACCACGGCATGGATCATCACCACCGACCGGCCGGGCAGCTATTTCGGCGGCATCATCGATGACAGCGCGTGGGATAAGGCGGCCGTCGTCTTTGGCGCCTTCTTTGTCCACAACCGCGGCCTGCCCATGTTTTCTACCCTGCTCGGCTTTGGCGTGGGGCTCATTGCGATGAGTCTGTGGCGGCGCGGGTTTCCGGTGCGGGCGGCGCGCAGGGTCATCGCCAAGCGCTATGCCTTCTTGGCGGCGATGGGCGCAGTGCACCTGGTGCTGCTGTTTTGGGGCGACATTATGTTCTTCTATGGCGTGGCGGGAATTATCATCGCCTTTCTGCTGCGCAAACGGGATTCTACCCTCATGCTCATTGCCTATATTCTGTTTGCGCTGTGCGCGCTGGGCGGAGTTGTGGCCTTTATTTCCGGCGCCATGGATCCCCTCGGCGTGGTGGCCACGGAGGGCATTGGCACCATCGAGTCCTACCCCGATCTGCTGCTCAGCCAGCTTATTACTTTAGGCAGCCAGGCCATTGCCACGCCGATCATTATGCTGATGTACCTGCCCGTCATGCTGGTGGGCTTTGTGTGGGCGCGCCAGGGCGTGCTTGCCGACGTCCCCTCTCACCGCCCCACCCTCCTGCGCTGGGTCGCCATTGCGGTGGCCATTACCGTCGTAATCGGTACCTTATGGTCTTTGAGCACGCTGGGGGTCATCGAGCAGCGCTGGGCCAATGCGGCCAATAATGCCAACGCTTTCATCGGCGTCTTTACCGGGCCTGGCATCCTGGCCGGGCTCGCGCTGCTGCTGCAGCCGGTGCAGGAGCGACTCTCGGCCGGCGCGCCGCTGCCCGCGGTGCTGTGGCCCTTTGCGGCGCTGGGCAAGCGCTCCATGAGCGGCTACGTGGGGCAGTCCATTCTTTTTTTCTTCCTCGTGCACCCGTTCACGCTGGACTTCGGCCACGATCTGGGTGCCTTCGGCCAGGCCGCGCTGGCCTTCGCGGTGTGGTTGGCCACGCTTATCGGGGCCTGCGTGCTGGAAATCTTCGACCGCCGCGGGCCGTTCGAGGCGGTGCACCGCCGGCTGTCCTACGGTCCGACGATGCAGCCGCAGCTACCGCGTGCGGCACAGGCCATCAAGGAGCAGCAAGTGACCGACAACTAGGGCGCCCGCCTCGGCCGCGCCCACTAGGCGCGCCCCCTGCTTCCGCTTACCGCGATAGTGCTGCGCGAGCGCCGCGCGCAGGGCCGTCAGCCCCTCGGCCACAACGAGCAGGTTGGCGCCGTGGCTCATGCCTTTGCCGGCATCGGTGCGCAGCACTGGATCCCCCGCTAAAGCCGAGGTCGTGAGCACGGCCGCGCCGCCCACCGCGACCGCAGCGGCCGTCGGCTGTGTGCGAGTGGCGGCAACGCCCGCGCCCCATGCGGCCGCGCGCAGGCCCCAGCCCAGGGCATCATTGCGCGCGCCGCGGCGATAGAGGCTCCACGCATAGGCGGCGTGGTTCGCCGTTACGGCCGCCACGCCGAGCGCCGAAGGACGGGTCAGCCGGCGGGCCTTTTCCACTTGGGCGATGGCCCCGGCTACAACTCCGGCGCCAATGGCGGGCTCTTCGCGAACCGAGGCCAAAAGCTGCGGCCGTGCGCTGATGTCGGTAACGGCGCGCCACAGGGCCGCGGCGCCTTCTTGGGTACGGGCAAGAAAATCGTTCATGCCCGCCACCTTACGCGGTTACTTCTTGCGCGAGCCGGCCTTTACCACGTTCTTCGTGCCGGGCGAAGGCTTCTTAGTTGCCTTCTTGCCAGCCTTCTTCGTGGACTTTTTGGTGGCCTTCTTGGTCGCCTTCTTCTTCGTTGTCTTCTTAGAGGACTTCTTGGTGGACTTCTTCTTGGTCTCGCCGGAAGCTTCCTTGGCGCGGCGCTCGGAAAGGAGTTCATTCGCGCGGGCGTCGGTAAGCTGCTCTGGATCATCGCCGCGGCGCAGGGAGGCATTGGTGGTGCCATCGGTGACATACGGGCCGAAGCGACCGTCCTTGACGGTCATGGGCTTGCCGGAGACGTCGTTATCGCCCAGCTGCTTAATCGGCGGCTGAGCCGCTGCGCGGCCGCGACGCTTCGGCTCGGCGTAGATGCGGCGGGCCTCGTCCAAGGTGACGGTGAAGATCTGCTCTTCCTTAGCCAGCGAGCGCGAATCGGTCCCCTTCTTCAGATACGGGCCATAGCGCCCGTTCTGCGCGGTGATCATCACGCCGTCGTCCTCGCCCACCTCACGCGGCAGGGAAAGCAGCTTAAGTGCCTCTTCGAGGGTGACCGTAGAAGGCTCCATCGAGCTAAACAGCGAAGCCGTACCCGGCTTGAGTTTGTTTTCGATGTACTCCTTGACGCGCTTTTCCTTCTGCTTTGCGGCCGTTTTGGTTTCCCAATTCTTGGCGCGCTTGCCTTCCTCGGCGCGTTGCTTGTCCTCCTCGGCGCGCTCCTTGGCGACGATCTCCTCGGCCTCACCCTCGGCCTTCTCCCGCTCATCCTCGCGGACGACCTCGGTGACATAGGGGCCGAAGCGGCCTTCCTTGGCCACGATCATGCGGCCGTTTTCCGGGTTCTCGCCCAGCTCGCGGCCGCCCTGCGGCGTGGCGAAGAGCTTTTCCGCCAGCTCCTCGTTCAGGCCGTCCGGGGTGACGGTTTCGGATAGGTTAGCGCGCTGATACTCAATGCTGCCGTCGTCGTTAGTGCCAACGGCGCGCTCGATATACGGGCCGTAGCGGCCCACGCGGACGAAGACGTCGCGACCCTCGGTGTCGGTGTAGAGGCGCAGGGAGTTGACCTTGCGGGCGTCGATGGCCTCCAGATTGACGTCGATAAGCGACTTCAAGCCGCCGTGACGGGCAATGGAAGCCGCCTTCTGCTCGTTGGCCTCGGCGTTGCCAAAGTAAAAACCATTGAGCCAAGCGGTGCCGTCCTCGATACCGGTGGCAATCTGGTCTAGCTCGTCTTCCATGGAAGAGGTGAAGTCATAATCCACCAGCTCGGTGAAGTTCTCCTCCAACAGGCCCACAACGGCGAAGGCAACCCACGAAGGCACCAGCGCATTGCCGCGCGAGACTACATAGCCGCGGTCCTGGATGGTCTTGATGATGGACGCGTAGGTGGACGGGCGACCGATGCCCAGGTCCTCCATCTTCTTGACCAGGCTGGCTTCGGTATAGCGCGCCGGCGGGTTGGTGGAATGGCCCTCGGCGGAGACCTCCTTGGCGGTCAGGGCGCGGCCCTCCTCCAAGTGCGGCAGGCGGGTCTCGCCCTTCTTATCACCCTTGGCCTCGTCCGCGCCGTAGGCCTTCAGGAAGCCGGGGAAGGTAATGGTGCGGCCGGTGGCGGAAAATTCCACGTCGTAGCTGCCGTTATCCGTAGTGGCATTGCCCGCCACGGTGACCTTCATGGAGGTTCCCTTGGCATCGGCCATCTGGGAGGCGACGGTACGCTTCCAAATCAGGTCATAAAGCTTAAACTCCTCCGCATCCAATTGGCCGGAGAGCTGGCCCGGGGTGGCGAAGGACTCGCCAGCCGGGCGGATAGCCTCGTGAGCCTCCTGGGAGTTTTTCACCTTGCGGTCATACACGCGCGGGGAATCAGAAACGTACTCTGCGCCATAGATGCTGGTGGCGGAGTTGCGCGCGGCGGACAGGCCCTGCTTGGACAGCGAGGTGGAGTCCGTACGCATATAAGTAATGTGGCCGTTTTCGTACAGGCGCTGCGCAATGCGCATGGTGCGCTCAGAGGTAAAGTGCAGGCGGCGGCCGGCCTCCTGCTGCAGCGTCGAGGTCATAAACGGCGCATAGGGCTTGCGCGTATAGGGCTTGTGTTCGACCCCAGCGACCTGCATATCCGCACCGCGCAGCGCGGTTTCTAGCGCCTTGGCCTGTGGCTCGGTGATGACGATGACGTCTTTGCTCTTGACGTTTCCGCGGTCATCAAAGTCGCGGCCCAAGGCCACGCGCTTGCTATTGACGGCCGTGAGGCGGGCGTCGAAAGTAGCGGGGTTGTCCGCGTCCGCAGCGCCGGTATCTAGCGTGGCGGCCAGGTCCCAATAGTCCGCGGGGATGAACGCCATGCGCTCGCGCTCGCGCTCGACGATGACGCGGGTGGCCACCGACTGCACGCGGCCGGCAGAAAGCCGCGGCATGACCTTCTTCCACAGCACCGGGGAGACCTCATAGCCGTAGAGTCGGTCGAGGATGCGGCGGGTTTCCTGGGCGTCGATAAGGTTGTAATCCAGATCGCGGGTATTATCCGCGGCCTCCAGGATCGCGGACTTGGTGATCTCATTGAACACCATGCGGCGCACCGGAACCTTGGGCTTGAGCACCTCCAGCAGGTGCCAGGCGATGGCCTCGCCCTCGCGGTCGGGGTCTGTTGCGAGGTAGAGCTGGTCGCACTGCTTCAGCTTGGACTTGAGGTCCGCGACCTTTTTCTTCTTATCGGGGCTCACCACATACAGCGGGGCGAAGTCATCCTCCGGGTTCACGCCGAGGCGCGCCCAGGATTCCTTCTTATACTTAGCCGGCACGTCCGCAGCACCGCGGGGAAGATCGCGGATATGGCCCACGGAGGCCTCCACGATGTAGTTATCTCCGAGGTAAGGCTGAATCTTCTTCGCCTTCGTCGCCGACTCGACGATCACCAAGGTCTTTCCCGGCCCGGCTGCTTCTGCCACTTCGACTTCATCCCTTTCGATGATGCGAACAATAAGGTATGCACGCTTTCAGCAATCGCCCCTAGCGTACACAGTTGATCTGCATTTCCTTTCTCGCACCATATACGCGGTACTGCCAAAAGGCCGTTTTCAGGGGCACTATGTACCCCCACGGAACGGGTCTATACTGGCCTACTTAGAACGCCCAGTAGCTGTGAAAGCATTGTGGGGCACAATAGCACACCCAAGACGACGCCCGGGGAGGATTCATGGTTGACACCATCACTATGTGGATTGAAACTGTCATGTCCACAGAGTGGATCTACCCGCTGGTGGGCGTACTGATCTTTGGTGACTGCTTCTTCCCCGTGCTGCCTTCTGAAATCCCGCTAAACATGGCCGGCGCCTGGTCCGGCTCCCAGGGCTTTCCGCACCTGCCCACCATGTTTTTTGTAGCGCTCATTGCCGCCATGATGGGCGATAATCTCTGTTTCCTGCTGGGCACACGGTTTATGCCCCTGCTCCAGCGCGTACCTAAGGGATCGAAGGCCTACGAGGGGCTCAACTGGGTCAAGCGCAATATGCGCCGCGGCGGCGGTGCGGCCATTATTATTGCCCGCTTCATTCCTTCAGCGCGCCTGTTTATGACCATCCTGCTGGGGTCCATGCGCTTCCCGTGGATCGTCTTTGTTTTCTTCGACACCATTGGCGTTGCGCTCTGGGCTGCCCAAGCACTCGCCATTGGCTACTTGGGCGGCATGGCCTTTTCCAATTCGCCGGTGCTGGCTGTGGTGATCAGCATCATCGCCGCCGTCATCATCGGCGTGGGCCTGCAGAAACTGCAGAATAAGTTCACCGAGTGGTGGGATACCCGCCGCGGCTACGCCGAAACGCCGTAGCGGGAAGTCCTTAGCGAGGGAACGGGCCGCCTAGATGACGGACACGGCCTGGGCCTGCTCGCCCTTCGGACCGGAGCCTACCTCGAACGTGACCTGCTGGTTTTCTTCTAGGGTGCGAAAGCCGCTGCCCTGGATCTCGGAGTAGTGGACGAAGATATCGCCTTCGCCGTCCGCACGCTCGATGAAGCCGTAGCCCTTTTCAGAGTTAAACCACTTAACGGTTCCTTGTGCCATGGTGTGCAGTCCTTTTCTTGATTAGCGGTGCGGCGATTCCGCGCCGAGGGGTTCGGTAAATGCGTCCTTTAGCAGTACCTTAAAGTGTAAACACCGCACCAAGACATCATTGGCCTCATATCAGTGTGACACGTTCCACGCCAAAGCGATAGGCCTAACTCACGAGGGGGTAGAAATTGGCTCACCCGGAAACGGATAATCCCCTGGGAGAAGAGCTCCTCGAGTTCATCCAGCGCCGCCTCGATGAGTCCACTCTCACATTTCAGACCACCCTGCCGCCGCAGCGCGCGCAGTATGCCGAGTGGCCCGAGTGGGTGCTGCCGGAATTAAAGGAGAAGCTGGTAGATGGGGGCGTCGGCAAGCTATATAGCCACCAAGCCGAGCTGGCGCAAGCGGCCTGGGGCGGCGAGGATGCCGTGATTTCTACCGGCACATCCTCGGGAAAGTCCCTGGGCTACCAGCTGCCCATCCTGAGCCGGTTAGCGCAGGACCCAACCACCTGCGCGCTCTATCTCACCCCCACCAAGGCGCTGGGCTCGGACCAGCTGCAGGCGGTGCTCGAGCTGTGTCGGGGCATTCCGGCGCTCAGGGACGTAGTGCCCTCGCCCTATGACGGCGATACACCGCAGGAATCCCGCGCGGGCGTGCGCGATCATTCGCGGTTCATTTTCTCCAATCCGGATATGGTGCATATGTCCCTGCTGGCGGCGCATGCGCGGTGGGCGCGGCTGCTGCGGCACCTGGAGTTCATCGTCGTCGATGAATGCCATTCCTACCGGGGCGTATTCGGCGCCAACGTAGCGCTGGTGCTGCGGCGCCTGCTGCGCCTGTGCGCGCACTATGGCTCGCGGCCGACGGTTATTTATGCCTCGGCCACCATGAAGGACCCGGGCCGGCATGCGCAGCGCCTTACCGGCCGACCCGCCCACGCGATTACGGAGGACACCGCCCCCACCGGCGCGCGCACCGTGGCGCTATGGGAACCGGGTTTTATCGAAGGGGCCGAGGGCGAGCACGGAGCGCCGGTGCGACGCGCCGCCACCACCGAGGCGGCCGAGATGATGGCCTCCTTCATCGCAGAAGGCGCGCGCACCATGACCTTTGTGCGTTCGCGCCGCTCGGCCGAGGTGGTGGCCATGCGCGCGGCCGAGGTACTCTCCGGTAGCCTCGGCCGCCCCGATTTTGCCCAGCGCATCGCCGCCTATCGCGCGGGTTACCTGGCCGAGGACCGCCGCAAGTTGGAGCGCGCGCTTGATGACGCCTCCTTGCTCGGCGTCGCCACCACCTCCGCCCTCGAGCTGGGCATCGATGTCGGTGGGCTCGATGCCGTGGTCACGGCCGGTTTCCCGGGGACCGTCGCAAGTTTTTGGCAACAGGCAGGGCGCGCCGGCCGCCGCGGGCAGGGCTCGCTCGTGGTGCTCATCGCCCGCGATGAGCCGATGGATACCTACCTGGTCCACCACCCCGAGGCCCTGCTGGGCTGGCCCGTGGAGGCCAGCGTATTCAATCCGGCCAATCCGTATATCCTCTTCGGCCACGTCTATTGCGCCGCGGTGGAAAAGCCGCTGGATGATGCCACGATTGCCGCCTGGGGCGCGCAGGATGTGGTTCACCAGCTGGCCGAATCTGGCCTGCTGCGCCGCCGCGAGCGCGGCTGGTTCGCCGTGCCCATCCCCGCCCATGCGCCGGAAGAGCTCTCCCCGGAGACGGCCCATACCGCGGTTTCGCTGCGCGGTGGAGCGGGCGAGGAAGTCATGATTGTGGATTCCTCCGACGGCCGCCTGCTCGGCACCATCGACGCCGCCCGCGCCACCAGTCAGGTCCACCCCGGCGCGGTATACCTGCACCAGGGCGAAAGTTTCGTCATCGAGGAGCTCATCCTCAGCGATTACCTGGCGCTGGCCCGGCCCGAGGCCCCGGACTATTCCACGACTCCGCGCTCCACCACGGATATCCGCATCCTGCGCGAGGCCGATAACCTGGTCAATTACTCCCCAGGATTGTGGGTGGCGGACGTAGAGGTGGAGGTCACCGACCGCGTCACCGGCTACCAGGTGCGGCTTGCCGACGGCACCATTGGCGACGATATCCCCCTCGATCTCCCCGAACAGCGCCTGGTCACCCGGGCGGTGGCCTACACCATCGATCCGATGGCGCTTTCTGCGATGGGGGTTACCGCCTCCGATACGCCCGGCACCTTGCACGCGGCCGAGCACGCCGCCATTGGCCTGCTACCGCTTATCGCCACCTGCGACCGCTGGGACATTGGCGGCGTGTCCACCGCGTTGCACCCCGATACGCAATTGCCCACCGTCTTTGTCTACGACGGCCACCCCGGCGGCGCCGGTTTCGCTGAGGAAGGCTTCCGCCGCTTCCCCGAATGGATCGAGGCCACCTTCGAGGCGGTGCGCTCTTGTCCGTGCGAAGCCGGTTGTCCGTCGTGCGTGCAATCGCCCAAGTGCGGTAACGGAAACAATCCGCTGAGCAAGGACGGCGCCATCAAGCTACTGGGTGCGCTGGTCACCATGACGCAGAGCTAGCCGCAACTTAAGCGGTTCTGCCTTTTTCTTCATTTACTCGCTGCGCCCGCGCGTATTCATAGTCCGCGCTGCGCTGCAACAGCTCCTCACGCCGATGAGGAAACCGCTCCAATATTATGCGCTGAATTTCCGCCGCTGCACGTGCGCGAGTGCGCCGCACTTCCGGATTCGGCTCATAAAAAGGCGAGCCTTGCGGATGCCTCATGGAGCATCGCCTCTTTCTTCTTTCGGGGCAGATTTGTCGAGCTCGCCCTCTTTAAACTCTTGGGCAAAATCCCACAGTGTGTTGATAAAAGGGGAATCTCCTTCAACGTCCGATAATAATCCCAGAATTGTGGGGAGAAAATACCATCCAGTAATTCTTTCGGCGCTTTCCGCCGAGTCAGTCTTATCGATACACCACTGCACAATTCCCCACCATCTATCTTGTTCCCGCCTATGATCCGATTTGATTTCTTCGCGTACCTTTCGGCGGTATTCCCGCCAAGCAATGAAGCCCGCCACGGCCGCCACTACGGTAGGAATAAGCCGCACCACTGCTTCCTGCCAGGTCATACCGGCCCGGCCTTCGCTTGAGTGGACCGGCCACGGACCGTGGCGGTGACGATGACGTCGCGGCCGGATTCGGTGCAGGTTTCTAAGGTGGCGTCGTTCAGCGCAGCGGTATCGCGCGCGGCGGCACAAGCATCTTCACCCGTAGCGAGGGCCCAGGCACCGGCAACCGCCGCGAGGTCGGCCGCCACCTGAGCCTCGTGTCGCGCGGCCACGCGCGAGCCCACTGCCGCCACGATAAGCAGCAGGCTCACGATGGCGACGATGATGCCGGCCGCGGCAATGGTGGCATAGCCTTCCTCGCCGCAGCGCTTCGGCCTACTCATTTCCACCCACCTCGGCCGGAAATACCGCCTCAGAGCGCATGGTGCCGACGGGGGCATCGACGCTTACCGACGCCCTCACCAACCCACCGCTTTCTTCCACGCTGACCTGGGCATCCTTGCGCGGGGGATGGTATTCGACACCGATGGCGTGCGAACGCGCGACCGCGCCCGCCATGTCCACCGCGGCGATATAGGATGCCAGCGTGGCAATGGCACCCACGATTCCCGCCGCGACCAAGACTAGGGAGCTTAAAGCCAAGGCGGCCTCGATGGTCACGGAGCCATCGTCATCAAATACCCTGTGCATCATTCCTCCTTTCTGCCGGCAGGCTGGGCCCGCCGGCCGTGGTGAGAGAGCGGCGCTAGCTCGGGGTATTCGAGAGGGCGTCGGTGATGATGCCCTCGATGGCATCAACCACCCCGCCGCCGTTGATGACCATGTAGAGCACCCCGGCAAGCGCGGCGGCCGCCAAAGATCCCATGGCATATTCGATGGTGCTCATCCCCTCGTCATTGCGGATGATCTGGGAATATTTATTAAGTGCGTGCATGATTAGTGTCCTTTCACGTGAGGTTTAGAGAAGTTGTGCGCCCAAACTGATGACTACGGGCGCAAGGCCTAGAACGATGAATGCTGGCAGGAAGCACACCGCCAGCGGGAGGGCAATAAATACTCCTGCGCGCTCCGCCTGCGCCGTGGCGTGGGCGGATGCTTCCGCGCGCAAAGAAGTACAGATTCGGTGGCATCCGGCCGCGATGGTGGCGCCGGATTGGCCCGACATGATGACAAGCTGCGCTAAGTCCGCCAGCCCCGCATGGCCCTTCATGTGGCCCCACGCGGAGTGCGCGGGAACGCCCACGCCGAGCAGCGCGGCGACGGTCTCCCACAGATCCTTGGTCTGGGCATCCGCGGTGCGGGCCACCGCGGTGGTGGCACCGTGCACGGACAGCCCTGCGGCCAAGCACGCTGCGAAAAGTTCGACGTCGCCGGCTACTGCCAGTGGATCCAGCGGTGCTGCGGGCTTGAGCTTGCTTATCAGTCCCCCGCGCGCGGTCGGGCCATCGCGCGGGGTCTTGGCGGTCGTCTCGGTTGCGCTGGCAGGTGCCAAGCGGGCGGTGTGCGGCGGCAGGCCAACGAGGGCGGCGAGGGCGATAAAGATGAGCGGGGTCATGCGGCCGCCTTCCGGATGATGACGCGCGACCAGGCGAATCCGCCGCAGGCCAGCGCCACGCCCACCACGAGGAGAATACCGCCTAAACCGCCGTCTAAAAGGAAGCCGAGCGAGTTAGCGCCCATGGATCCTCCCATGGCGATGCCGGCTATGGGCAGGCACGCTAGCACCGTGGCGGTAGCTTGGGGGCCTTGCAGGCTGGCGGAGGTGGATTGCTGGTGGCGTCGGGAAGCGTCGAGGCGGCTTTGCGCTTGGTCGAGCAAGCTGGCCACCGCTATGCCGTGATAGGTGGACAGCTCTAATAGGTGGCCTAGGCGGTTAAGTTCCGGCAGAGCCTTGCCGCCCCGCGCATCTATCAGCGCCATGTGCGGCGGCGCACCGCGCGCGGCGAGGACGGCCGTGGATTCTAGTGCTGCGGATACCTCGCGCGGGGTGGTGGCTGGAAGGGACTCCACGCCGCGGGCAAGCGCCCCAGCCAAGGTCGCCCCTGCGCGCAGGTCCGCGGTAACCACGCCTAGGTAGGCGGCCAGCCCCTCGCGGCCGCGCCGCTCCGCCCGCGCGGCCACCAAGTCTTTGACGTACCAGGACACGCACCACGCGATAATGGCGGCGGCAATGGCAATGCTGATGCGTCCCACCGAGTAGAAGACCAGGCTGCCGCAAAAGACCGCGCCTAGGATAACCACGGAGCTGGTCTGTGCCCGGCGCGTGGCTGAGGCCAAGCGGCCGGCACTCGAGGGCGCGGGTATAAGCAGCGCAGCGGCAAGGATGAGGTAGCTAAGCATGGCTGGCCTCCCCGGCATGCTCCCCCAGCAGCTGCGCGGAGAATTCCGCGAAGCCGTCTGCCGGACCAGCTTCGGCACTCCAGATGATGCGCGGGGTCACTGGGTTTCCCTCGAGCACGCCAATATGGGCAAGGCGGCGGCCCTGTGGGGTGCGCTCCATAGTCAGCACCATGTGCACAGCCGCAGCCAATTGCGAGTGCAGCGCCGCACGGTCCAAGCCACCGAGGGCGGCGAGGGCCTCCATGCGGGCTGGTACTTCAAAGAGGGAATTGGCGTGCAGCGTGCCGGCGCCGCCGTCGTGGCCGGTGTTGAGCGCAGCAAGGAGATCCACCACCTCGGGGCCGCGGATCTCGCCCACCACGATGCGGTCCGGCCGCATGCGCAGCGCTTGGCGCAGCAGTTGTGACATCGTGACCTCGCCGCTTCCCTCCGCGTTGGCCCGGCGCGAGACCACGCTGACGCAGTGCGGGTGGTGTGGGGAGAGCTCGGCGGTGTCCTCGATAACGAGGATGCGTTCGCGCTCGGAGACGGTTCCCAAAAGCGCGGAGAGCAGGGTGGTTTTGCCGGAACCGGTGCCGCCGATGACGAGGAAGGAAATCCGCTTGTCCACCACGGCGCGCAGCAGCGCCGCGATGTCTTCTGGCAGCGTGCCATTGTCTACAAGCTGGGGCAGGGTGGTCTGCGCTTGGCGCAGCACTCGCAGGCTCAGGCAAGTCCCGGCCACTGCGGGCGGGCTTAGCAAGGCGTGGACGCGCAGCACGACACCATCGGGGCGAGTAACGCGGCCATCGGCAAAGGGCTGCGCATCATCGAGGCGCGTGCCTGAGGCTGCCGCAAGCCGGCTGGCCAGCTGGCGGACCTCGGCATCATCGCGGAAGGTGATATCGGTGCGCTCAAGGCCTTCGCCGCGGTCCATGAATACCGCGTGTGGCCCGTTGACTACGACGTCTGTGACGCCCTCGCGCCCCAGCACCGCATCGAGCGGGCCCATCCCGGTGGCGTCTTGGCGCAGGCGGCGCAGCAGGTCAAGCACTGCGACGTCACTAATCACGCCTGCTTCTGCGCGAATGCGCCGGGCCAGGGCTGCCGCATCATGCACCACGTCGGGCTCGGCGGCAATGATGCGCTGCATCTTTTCCAGCGTTTCTTGTGTTGCTTTATGCTCGCTCATGCGCCAACCTCCTCGAGGACCGCGCGGGCGGCCTTGCGCAAGGGTGCGGGGAGGCGCTGCGGCAGGCCACCGATTTCTACCGCGCGGGTGAGGCCCCGGAGCGTCGGCAATTCTGCCAGCACCGTGCTGTGGACGATGCGTTCTACTTCCGCCGCGCTTAACGACGCCCACTGGCGTTGCCGAAGCACCATCACGCACCTGCGCCGCGCAGCATCAAAGCGCACCAGAAGTTGTGCGGCCGACGCGGCCGAGCGCACCTCCGCGGCCGCCACGATGACCACGTGGGTACAGGCATCCGGGATGGTCTCCGGGGTGCAATCCACCACGCATATCCCTTCGCCCGCATGGGCCGCCCCTACTACCCGGGCAAGCAGGTCCTTGTCCAAGCGGAAGGGATCCGCGACGGTGCTGCGCGCGGCCGAGAGCACCGCTACCCCATCAGGCGTGGATGGCAGCGCGCGGTAGAGATCGGCGGCATCGATGCTGCCATCGCCCACGGTAAGCTCCGGCCAGCGCGCCCCCGGTTCCGCTTCTACACCGAGCAGGAGGTCGAGGCCGCCGGAGTATGGGTGGGCGTCGATAAGCAGGGCGCGACCGTCGGCTGCGCATTGGGTGCGGGCCAACGCGGCCGCGAAGGTCGAAGCGCCCACCCCGCCGCTCGCGCCCACCACGGCGATGGTCGCACTGCCCGGCCGCGCTTCCTGCGGCGCGCCCGCAGCGGCAATGCTCGCCAGCAACTCCTTAACCTGGGCGGGGATGATAAAGGCGCTCTCCGCGTGGCAGGCGAGCGCCGCCTCGTAATCAATCGGTCCGGGGTCCGCGGCCAGGAAAAGCACCGGCGCAGGCGCGGTGTCGGTGCGCCGCGCTGCTGCCACCACGCGGGCCATGAGGGAATCAACCAGCACCGCATAGGCGCCAGGCAAACTGCGCGGAATATCGCGGGGATCGGTCACGGTCAGCACATCGTGGCTGGTCGCAGCCGCGGCGTGAACGGCCTCGGCGCGCAGCGCTTCGTCACCAATGGCGACGACGATGACGGCGGAATCAGGGTGTAATGCGTTCATGCCTCATAGCCTGAAGCATCCGCGCAACCGCAGCGAGGCTCCGGTGGCGGCGCTGTGGATAACCCGCCAGACGTCACCATGCAGACGCGATTTGGTTGTCGTTTCAACCAAAAATCTGTGGATAACCGGCGCCGCACGGCGGTAGATATAGGTGACGGCCCGCGCATCGGGGGGGTGTGCGCGCGGGCCGTCAGTAACCCGGCCTCGGGGGGGTGAGCCGGGGCAGGCCGCACGGTATATCGGGGCCTTGCACGCCTTATTATGACATGTTCGCCACCCAATCACAACAGCTAACAGCAGATTTCCACGGTCACGGCGCTGACCTGCACCGAATGCATGTTCACCCAGCGCCACCCCCACGCGGACTCCCAATCCCACATTAGTGACATACAAATCACCGCTAACGTCAGCCACTTCTACACCAGCAAGCGCTAAGTGCGGCTACACTCGACAGCACATCATGACTACTTCCCGCGAGCCCCGTCATCCCCGCCGCGCCACCACCCGCGCTGGCGGCGACCCCGCACGCACCGCGGCGTTTTTCGATCTCGATAAGACCATCATCGCCACCTCCTCGGCCTATGCGTTTGGCCGCGAGTTCCTCCACAACGGGCTCATCTCGCCGGCCGAAGCACTGCAGCTATCACTCGCTAAGGCCAGCTATATGTTCTCCGGTTTGACCAGCGAAGGCATGGATTCCACCCGCGACCAACTCACCGCAATGGTCACCGGGTGGTCCGTGGACGAGGTGCGCGCCATCGCCCGCGACACCATGCATCACGTGGTCACGCCCTCCATTTATGCTGAGGCGCGCGAACTTATCCGCGCCCACCGCGCCGCTGGCCACCACGTGGTTATCGTCTCTGCCTCCGCGGCCGTGCTGGTGGACATCATCGCAGAAGAACTCGGCGTCGAACACGTCATTGCCACCGAGTTGGCAGAGGAAAACGGCCGTTTTACCGGGGAGGTGCTCTTTTATTGCAAGGGCCCCACTAAAGCAGAGGCACTGGAGCAGACCGCAGCGGCAGAAAACCTCGACCTTAATGCCAGCTACGCCTACTCGGATTCCGCTACGGATATCCCGATGCTAGAAAAGGTAGCCCACCCCGTCGCCGTCAACCCAGACAAGCAGCTAAAGCGCCACGCCCTCGCCCACGAATGGAATATCCGCTCCTTTAAGGACCCGGTGCCGCTCCTTCCTGCACCGACCGCCAAGGAAATTGGAATCGGCGCCTCCGTTCTGGCGGGTACCGCGGCAGTTATCGGCGCTGGCCTGTGGCTAACGCAGCATCCGGGCCGCCCTGGCCCGCCCAAGCGGGGCCCACGGCGCGCCTCTTAGGCCGCGCGAGCAATCGCGTCGGCTTCTTTGCCACCGGCGGTCCAGGCGGCGAGGTGGGTTAAGAGGGCGTCGGCAAGCGCGGTGCGATAATTGTCCACCGCGGCGGCATACTCGGCGCGGTGGCGGGTGTAGTAGACCTCGGGCACGGCAAAACCGCGCGGGTCAAAGCCCGTATGCACCGCGGCGAGGCGGGAGGCAACGCGCGCGACGAGGCCACTGCGAGGGCCAAAGAACTCGCCGGCGGCAATCTCGGCATGGACCACGCTCGGCAGCAAGAGATCGAAGGCAGGGCCGCCACCCTGCGCGATGAGCCGGCCCAACCCTTGCAAGCGCGCACTCTCGCCGGCCGGAATGCCGGTACCGCCGGCCGCGACGTCGATGCGCGCCAGCACCTGCAGCGGTGCCCGCGCAAAGGATCGCACCGTAGCATCTAAGAGTTCCGGGGCGGCCACGGAAAAGGCACTGACAGCGCTGGCCAGCGGCCCTTCTTCCATATCTTCTGGTCCCGGATTCGGGGGGATGGCGTGGCCGTCCAGCGCCACGCTGGCACGGGCGCCGCGCATGAGAGATTCGGCGGAGATGACCTCAAACTTGCGCAATCCTGCAGGTCGGCGGTGTGCACGGGCAATGGCAGCGGCGGCCTTTTCTGCACTTTCTTTTACCCCCGGCAGGCGAAACAGCGGGGATAACGCGTCATTTTCTGACATATCCATTAGGATAGCCGTGGAAGTCCCTAAGTATGCGTGGCACCATGGGATAATAGTGATTCCATTATTGTTGGGGACATTACAAGGTTTAGATAAACGCGAGGAGAATTAATCGTGAGCAACGATGGACTTTTTACCGACGGTACTGATCAATTTGCACCGAAGGTGAACTCGATCCCTTTGAGTGACGTGGATACATCCTCGTCCGAGACCTCGGTAGGCCAGCTGGTCTCCAACGCCACCGAGCAGATGTCCCAGCTCGTGCGCTCCGAGGTGGAACTAGCCAAGACCGAGCTGGCAGAGTCTGCTAAGAAGGGCGGCATCGGTGCAGGCCTCTTCGGCGGCGCAGGCACCATCGCGCTGTATAGCTCCTTCTTCTTTTTCTTCTTCCTGGCCGAGCTTCTCGCCGTCTGGCTGGACCGCTGGGCAGCGTTCCTGATCGTTTTCTTGATCATGATCGTCCTCGCCGGCATCCTAGCCTTCGTTGGCCTGAAGAACGTCAAGCAGGTCAAGGCCCCGCAGAAGACCATTGACTCCACCAAGGAACTCAAGAACTTGGTTCCGGGCAAGGCGCAGAAGTCCCTGGACCGTAAGAACACCAACGGCCTCTACACCTAAACCGGCAGGCGCCACGCGTACGTGCACCCCTCTATCCGCCCTAGCTAGCCTGGGGCGGATTTTGTGTACTTCCGCCCCCCTCTTCTCTACCGTTTCTGCCCCAACTATAGAAAGGCGGCACCATGGCCTTCGCACCCCTGCCCCCCTCGACGGTGGAGCTGGATGGACCTTATGCGCATGAGTTCGTCCACACCCGCGGCATTCGCCTGCACGTCGCCACGGCGGGCGATAGCACGCAGCCACTCGTGGTGCTCATCCACGGCGCCTTCGGCGGATGGTTCGATTACCAGGACGTCATAGCGCCGATTGCACAACGCGGCTTCCACGTCGCGGCCGTGGATATGCGGGGCTTTGGTATGTCCGATAAGCCGCCCATTGATGCGGGGCAGGATATCCGCACTTTAGTGGGCGATATTAGCGGGCTCATTCAGGCCTTGGGCCATGACGACGCCTTTGTGGTGGGCGCCGATACGGGTGGCGCCGTGGCATGGTGCTTGGCGGCAGAGCGCCCTGAGCGAGTGCGCGGCCTGGCCTCCATTTCCGCCGCCCACCCGGTGGATCTGCGCCGCGCGATTGCTGCCCGGCCGTGGGACTTTGGGTGGATTAACCTGCGCTCGTTGCTGTGCCGCCTGCCGCGCGTTACCCGCGCCCAAAACCTGCTGCTTAGCCCGCGCGCCTACCGCAAGGAGTTGGAGCTGGATACGGGGCCTTCGCTTGCCGACGCCACCCTAGACCGCATCCTCGATCTCCGCCTGCGCGCCTCCCGCATCGGCAGCGTCCGCCGTGGAATCTTGTGGAACCACCGCATGCGCACCGCCGTGGTCCCCTTGACCTGGATAGAACTGACAGTAGAGCGTCCCGTGCTCTTCATCCACGCCCAGCAGCGACTGTGGAACCCCGTGGTCCGCCGCGCCGCCTCGCGCGCCCGCCGCGGATTTACCGCCACGACCGTCCCCGGCGCGAAGAACCTTCCGCACCTGGAAGCACCGGCGGATTTCGTTTCCACGCTAGCGGCCTGGCTACAAGAACATCGCTAGTGCGCCACGCACTCCCCGGTATCAACCGGGTGGGTAAGCCGCGTGATGTCTCCGATCTGGGCGTTGACCTCATCGGCGGTTAGGGCATAGCCCGTCTCGGAATCATCCACCGAAGCACCGAAGACCACGCCGAGGACCTCGCCGGCCGTGTTGACCAGCGGCCCGCCGGAATTTCCTTGTTGGATCTTGCCGCGCACGGTGTAGGAATCTCGTTCCACGCGACCATGCGAGTAGATATCCGGTCCGGAAATGGTGATGCGATCGCGCACGCGCGCCATCTCGGCGTCGAAAGGCCCAGAGTGCGGGAAGCCCATGACCATGGCATCATCGCCCGTCTGGGCCGGGGCCTGGGCCCACGGCAGCGGATCGATGCCCAGGTCGCGCGAGTGCAGCACGGCCACATCCACATCCGGGTTGTAGTAGACCACGGTCGCGTCCTTGAGGCCCAGCTTGGTATCCAAGCGCACGGTCTGCGTGCCGGCCACTACGTGAGCATTGGTGATCACGTAGTCATCGGCCGCCACGAAGCCGGAACCCATGAGGCGGCGGGAGCACTCTTCGGCGTCGCCAAGCACGTGAATGACAGACGGCCGCATGCGCCGCACCATCTCCGGATCCTGCACGTCTGGGTCCGGCTCTTCTACTTCCTCAGTGCTAATCGAGTTTTGCCACGGCGAGACTAGCGGCGGCAGGCCGGACTCGTTGAGCATCGCCGCCACCCCATTGGGCAGCGACGCTACCTGCGCCGGCGCGGCCGAGTTGAGGTTGCCCAAGATGCGGGAATCGCGCAGGCCCTGACCGGCCGCACCGCCTAAATTGGTGGCCACGGGGATAGAAATGAGCCAAATAACCACCAAGGCGGCAAAGGCTTGAAAAACCGCACCCACGGCGGAATCAAGGCGCTGCGTCTTGCGCGCCTTCATACGATCGCGCACGCTGCCACCCAACGAGGATCCGATAAGCTGCCCGACGCCCACAAAAAGCACCAGGATTCCCACCAATAGCAGCAAGCGCAGCGAGGGCTGCTCCACCAAGCGCAGGGCGGCCGGGGCCACGGCAATGCCTAGCACTACCCCAGCGCCCACACCAATGGAGGCCAATACCGCCGCGAGAGCGCCATTGCGCCACCCACTCAGGAGCGCTATGAGGACGGCGACCACAATCAAGCCGTCAACGATGAGCGCAGGAGTCATGGCTATGGGTTCTTTCTATCTGGGAGTTAAAACGAATACGTACCGCGGCACAAGCGGTTAGGACATCTTCTCATTATTGCGGGAGTTTGTGAGGGAGTCACGCAGGTCCATGACTGAATTGTTATCCCATGGAACGCTCCACCCGGCGTGCTGCAATAGTGCCGAGAGCACGCCGGCGGTAAAGCCCCAAATGACGTAGCCATTGGCGTGAAATGCTGGTCCTTGCCACTTTCTAAAGCCCACCATGAAGCGGTTGCGCGGATCGATCAACTCCCGGATAGGCACGAGAAACACGTCATCGGTTTCATCGGGGCTGGCGGGATAGACCTCCCCCGGATGGGCCCAATGCGCCAAAATGGGGCTCACCGGATTGCCGGTGGCGCGGATATGCAGCTGCTCCCACTGCTCCAGCGGGGTCACGGAGTTGCGCTGCAGATCCGTTTCCTCCCAGGCTTCCCGCAGCGCGGTATCCACCAGGGAGGTATCGGCGGGATCCCGGCGGCCGCCGGGAAAGGCTATCTGGCCCGAGTGCGAGCGCATGGACGGCGAGCGATGCGTGAGCAAAATGCTGGCCTCCTCCGCGCTCTCACCGCTCAGTAGCATGAGCACGGCCGCTTCCCGCTTGACCGGCACCTGCACATTGGTGCCGTTGAGGGACGAAGCCTGGCGGTTGCCAATGAGCTCTTGCACCTGGCTGGGGTCTACCCCCAGCGCCGGCTTGAGCCAATCTGGTGTGCGCTCGGGAAGGAGTTGACTCATGCCGCAATCGCCTCCTCCACGGCCTTTTCAATCTCCGCTGCGGAGCTAAACGGCTGCGCAAATTGCTTGCGCACCTCACCGTCCTTGAGCACCACCGTCACCGGCACCACGCCCGGCAGGCCCAGTTCACCGGCAAACTTATTATCCGAATCCTGGAAGCTCGGCAGCTCCACGCCCAAGTCATTCAAGAAAGCTGCACCATTTCCCGCATTTTTATCCGCATGCACGCCCACAACCTGCCAGTCTGGGTGCGCTTCCGCCACATCCTGCAGATAGGGAAGCTCCGCGCGGCACGGCTCGCACCACCACGCCCACACATTGACCACGGCTACGCCCTCATCGGCGGGCTTTCCGGCGTCCGCACCGCCTAAACACTCCAGCTCTACCCCAGCCACAGTGCCGGCCGGGCAGTCTGGACGCTGCGGGACTTCTTGTGGGGAAGCCTCGCTTGGCGACGCCTCCTCGGATCCGTCCCCACCCCGCAACTGCGAGACCCCAGCTACCGCAATGACGGCAATCAGGATCGCGGCAATTACCGTGCCAAGGACGTAGTTCTTCATACCGTTAGCCTAGCGCCCACGAGCGGCTGGACACATATCCCACAGAACGCATGCATCGCACTCCGGCGTGCGCGCATGGCAGACCTGGCGCCCGTGGAAGATGACGCGGTGTGAAAACATCGTCCACTCTTCTTCCGGCACGAGCTTTGCGATGTCCCGCTCAATCTTGACCGGCGTCGTCTCCCCCGTCAGCCCGAGCCGCTGCATGAGGCGGCCGAAATGCGTATCCACGGTCAGCCCGGGGATCCCGAAGGCATTTCCGAGCACCACCAGCGCGGTCTTGCGCCCGACCCCGGGCAAGCTGGTCAGTTCCTTGACCGTGCGCGGGACCTCGCCTTGAAAATCTGCCACCAGCTTCTCCCCAATGCCCAAAAGGTGCCCCGCCTTGGCGCGCTGAAAGCCAAGCGGCCGCAGGATGCTCTCCAAGTCCGAGCGCTGCGCGGAAGCATAATCCGCCGCCTCGGGGTAGCGAGCAAAGAGTTCAGGGGTCACCGAATTCACGCGTTCATCCGTACATTGCGCGGAAAGAACGGTGGCAACGAGCAGCTGTAGCGGGGAGTCATAATCCAAGGCACACCGTGCATCCGGGTACTTCTGCGCCAAACGCCGATTTATCTCCGGTGCGCGCAGCTCCGGCGCGCTGGCCGCTGACAGTGCTGAATTCATGGGGTTTAGCTTAGTAGACTAGGAAACCATGATTTCACTCGTGATTCTGGTGCCACTTGCCATCGCCCTTTTCGCCCTCCTGATGGAAAAGCTTGAGGCAGTCGTTTTTGCTGACTAGGCCGGAAAACTGCTGGCCTGAACCGTGCCCTAGCACGAGTAGAGTTTCTATAGTGTGACAAAATTTCACTGAAGTACCAAAAGTGACCAATTACACTGTAAGATGAAATCCGTTACACAGTGACCCCGCTTGTTCCGCATTGTCGAGTGCACGAAAGACCGCACCCAGATGTGGCACAGGCTCATCTATGGACTTTCGTAGTCGACATCCAAGGAGTAAAACGTGGAAGGCGTACAGGACATCCTCTCCCGCGCCGGAATCTTCCAAGGCGTTGATCCCGTTGCAGTGCAGCACCTAATCGAGCAGATGGAGACCGTGCGCTACCCGCGCGGAACCACCATCTTCGACGAAGGCGAGCCTGGTGATCGCTTGTACATCATCACCTCGGGCAAGATTAAGCTCGCCCGCCACGCCCCGGATGGCCGCGAAAACCTCCTGACCGTCATGGGCCCATCCGATATGTTTGGCGAGCTGTCCATCTTCGATCCGGGCCCGCGCACCTCTTCCGCAGTGTGCGTGACCGAGGTTCAGGCAGCCACCATGAACTCCGAGCTGCTCAAGAAGTGGGTAGGCGACCACCCCGAAATCGCCCAGCAGCTGCTGCGCGTGCTGGCTCGCCGCCTGCGCCGCACCAACGCTAACCTGGCTGACCTCATCTTCACCGACGTTCCGGGCCGCGTGGCAAAGACCTTGCTGCAGCTGGCTAACCGCTTCGGCGTCCAGGAAGGCAGCGCCCTGCGCGTGAACCACGACCTCACCCAGGAAGAGATTGCCCAGCTGGTGGGCGCTTCCCGTGAGACCGTCAACAAGGCGCTGGCAACCTTCGCGCACCGCGGTTGGATCCGCCTCGAGGGCAAGTCCGTGCTCATCGTCGATACCGAGCACCTCGCCCGCCGCGCTCGCTAAGACCGCGCCGGCTCACGACCCCGCCTCGGCGGGGTTTCGCTGGTTTTACCCCCCTTAACCAGTTCCACACCGCACTTGCGGCCACGGTACGCTCCACACCGTACTGCCTGCGGACCATACCGCGGCCGCACGTCGACCCTGCGCACCTCCTACCTCAGTCCACAGCACAATTAAGCCCCTCTTCCCACCAATGAGGAAGAGGGGCGAATGGAGATAGGCTTATTTAGCCTCGCCGTCCAAGTACTTCAGCGCGGTGCGCGTGGACTGCTCCGCAGCGTGGCGCAGCACCGGGTCCACATCGTCATACATCTCGTTGACCAGGGTATTCAGATCTACATCATCGCCTAGGCGGGAGCGGATCTCCTTAATCTGGTCAAGGCGGTAGTGGCGGCGGTCAATGTACTTGCGGGCCACCTGAGAGGTGTCATCCAAGTCTGGTCCGTGTCCCGGGAACAGCGCAATATCCTTCCCGCGCTCTTCCAAGGTGTCGAGGGTCTGCAGGTAATCGGCCAAGTTACCGTCCGTCTCCGAAAGGAGAACGGTGTGGCGGCCGGCGATGGTGTCACCGGAGATAATGCCTTCGAGGCGGGAATTTCCTACCTCGCCGCTCCACACAAAGAAGCAGGTGGAATCCGCGGTATGGCCTGGGGTGTGAACGACCTCGAGACTTGGGGTGATGCCATCGAGGGAGATGTGCTCGCCGTCCTGGAGGGCCTCGGCACCATTGCAGTAGCTCGGATCGAAGGCACGGATGGGGGCGCCGGTCATCTGCCGCAAGCGTTGTGCGCCCGAAGCGTGGTCATCATGGCGGTGGGTAATCAAAATCAAAGCCACCTCACCTGCGTTGCGGTGCACAACGTTGAGATGGCCTTCATCCTCGGGACCCGGATCCACGACGATCGCCCGAGAGTCTTCAGCGGCGCGAATAATCCACGTATTCGTCCCCTCAAGGGCGGTGTAGCTGGGGTTATCACAAAGGACTACGCCAACGGACTGGCTGACGGGACGCAATTGACTATATGCGGGGTGCTCCATAGTTACTAGCCTATCCGATCAAGCAGCAATTTCTACGATTAGTTCGATCTCTACCGGGGCGTTTTTAGGCAACGCAGCTACGCCCACTGCGGAGCGAGCATGCTTTCCAGCATCCCCAAAGACCTCACCGATGAAATCGGAGGCACCATTGATAACTACCGGTTGGTCTGCATAGGCCGGATCGGAGGCTACAAACCCCACGATTTTTACCACGCGGGAGACATTGTCCAGGCCAACTTCGGCATCGATAGCGGCAAGAGCATTCAGCGCCGCGATACGAGCCTGTTCCTGGGCTTGTTCCGTGGTGACTTCGGCGCCAACCTTGCCGGTGAGCGGCAGGGCGCCTTCCACGAGAGGAAGCTGGCCAGAGGTCCAGACCTGATCACCCACGCGCACGGCCGGCACATAGGAAGCTAGCGGCTTGGCGACGCCCGGCAGCTCATACCCCAGCTCCCGCAAGCGAGCATGAAAGCCCATTTACTCTGCCACCTCGCGCTTGAAGTAGGCCACGACGTTTTCCGGGTTAGGACCCGGGGTGACGGTGACCAGTTCCCAGCCATCTTCACCCCAAGAATCGAGGATCTGCTTGGTGGCGTGGGTAAGGACAGGTGCGGTTGCGTATTCCCATTTAGTCATGGGGTCCATTCTAACTATTAAATACGCACTATGCCGTCTAAATTCTTAAATGCCGACGAGCTCGCCACCTTGGGCCAAGTAGTGGGCCCAGTCCGTGATGTGGGGGTTCTTGCGCAGCAGGGCTCGGCGCTGGCGCTCGGTCAGCCCGCCCCACACACCGAACTCGACGCGATTATCCAGGGCATCGGCGCGGCATTCGGTCAGCACCGGGCAGTGGCGGCAAATGACGGCCGCCTTGCGCTGTTCCGCACCGCGAACAAATAGGGCATCCGGGTCGCCCTTGCGGCATTTGGCCTGGGTGACCCACTCACCACGCTCGGGATTTCGGGCTGTATTAGACATTCCAGCAGTCTTCACACGAACGGTCATGGGTGAGTGTGCTCCTTCCCAGACGGAATACTATGTAACGCATCTGAGTCTATTCATCCAGGTAGAAGATTGTCTAACACGTCACACTTTAGGGGGTGCGAGTGATCTTCCACCTACCAAGGGCAACCACGTAGTGTATGGGGCGTGACTGTCATCAAATCTTTGGCCAAGATAGCCCTGTCTACGGTCTTGGTAGGCGCGCTCATCGCCCTGGCTCTTGCCCCCTTCGCGGGCATTTCCGGTGTAGCGATTGCCCGCACTAACGAAACCATGCAATCTGACCTGCAAGATCTGACTGCCGGCAATATCCCAGGCGTCACCACGATCAAAGACGCCAAGGGCAAGGACATGGCTTATGTCTTCAGCCAACGCCGCCACCCGGTGGAGAGCAAGAAGATCTCTAAGGCCATGAAAAACGCCATCGTCTCCATTGAGGACGAGCGCTTTTATGATCACGAAGGCGTGGACTTCCAGGGAAATTTCCGCGCGCTATGGACAAACCTGACGTCAGGCGGCGTCTCCCAGGGCGCTTCCACCATCGATCAGCAGTACGTCAAGAACTACCTCTTGCTGGTCTCTGCCACCACCGATGAAGAGCGCGCCGCGGCCACCGAGCAATCCGCGGCCCGCAAGCTGCGCGAGATGCGTATGGCCACCAAGATGGATGCGGAATTGGATAAGGAGGACATCCTCACCAACTATCTCAACCTGGTGTCTTTTGGTAACCACGCCTATGGCGTCGAGGCGGCGGCCCGCACCTACTTTGGCACGCATGCTTCCGAGCTCACGGTGCCGCAGGCAGCAATGCTGGCCGGCATGGTCCAATCCTCTGAGCGCCTCAATCCCTATACCAACGCCGAGGAAGTAACCGACCGACGCAACCTAGTCCTGCAATCCATGGCGGATAATGGCCATATCAAGCAACAGGAAGCGGATAAGTATAAGGAGGAGAAGCTGGGCGTCGGCAAGAAGCCCAAAACGCTAGCCAATGGCTGCATCGGCGCCGGCGACCGCGGTTTCTTTTGTGATTATGTGCTGAAATACCTGGATAAGAAGGGCATTAGCGAGGAACAGCTAGCGCGCGGCGGCTACACCATCAAAACCACGCTGGACCCAACGGTGCAAGACAAGGCCCTCGAGTCAGTACAAAACCACACCAATCCGGATGCCCAGGGCGTGGCTGAAGTCATGAACGTCATCAAGCCAGGCAGGTCGGACCGCAAGGTGCTGGCCATGGTCTCCTCGCGCGATTACGGCCTGGACCTAGATAAAAATGAGACCATCCTGCCGCAGCCCTACTCCTTAGTGGGCAACGGTGCAGGTTCTATCTTCAAGGTCTTTACCGCCGCGGCCGCGCTCGAAGCGGGCTATGGCATCAAAAACACCGTGGATGTGCCCACCCGCTACGAGGCGGAAGGCCTAGGCCACGGCGGTGCCGCCGGCTGCCCAGCTGACCGCTACTGCGTGGAAAACGCTGGTGCCTATAAGGCCACGATGACGCTACAGGAAGCGCTGGCGCACTCCCCCAATACGCCGTTTATCAAGCTCACGGAGCAGGTAGGCGTGGCACCCATCGTCGATATGGCCGTGCGTTTAGGCCTGCGCTCCTACGATGACAAGGGCAGCTTTGATAAAGACACCTCGATTGCTCAGCACACCAAGGACGCCAACTCCGGCTCCTTCACCTTGGGCCCCGACCAGGTCAACCCGCTGGAGCTTTCCAATGTCGGCGCCACGCTGGCCGCGGATGGCAGGTGGTGTGAGCCTAACCCCATCTCCCAGGTCACGGATAAGGAAGGCAACGAGGTCTATCTCAAGGAAACCCCGTGTGAGCAGGCCGTTGATAAGGACGTAGCCCGCGCGATGAGCAATGCCCTGTCCGAGGACGCCAAGCAAGGCACCGCCAAGGATGCCGCCCAAGCGGCCGGTTATTCCAGCCCAATCGCGGCCAAGACCGGTACCACCGAGTCCAACCAATCCTCCGCATTTTTGGGATTCAACGAGGGCATTTCCGCCGCGCCGTATATCTATAACGATGGCACCTCCACCGTCCCGCTATGTACCGGGCCGGTGCGCCAGTGCGCGGGTTGGGGCAACCTCTACGGCGGCTTGGAACCGGCGCAGACCTTCTTCAGCATGGCTACGCAGCTGCCGATAGCGACCAAGGCCGGACTGCCGAACTACAACAAGAAGTACGACAACGGCACCACGGCCGATAAGACCCTTGATAGCCTGCGCGGCAAGTCCGAGGCCGAGGCCCGCCAGACCTTGGAGTCCAAGGGCTACGTAGTCAAGACCTCCCGGGTCATCGGCGGCAATGTTCCTTATGGCCGCGTGGTTCGCGCGATTACCGGCAAGGACGGCAAGAAGAAGGGCGCGGAGATTACGCTGCAGCTTTCCGACGGCGCCGGGGCCTCCCAATCCCCCTCCTCCGGCGTGGCCGACGCCAACTCCACCGGCGCACAAAATAGCACCGGCGGCGGTAATGCCGACGGTGCTACGAGCCCGGGCCGCTCGACTGGCGGCACAGGCGGCGGAAGGGGCAACGGCGGTGGCGGTACCGGCGGCGGGTTCTCGCCGGAAGACTTTGGCATCCGCCAAGAGGACATCGATAGCTTTGCCAACGATGTCCGCAGCCTCCTTGGCCGCTAAGCCTCGCCCGTTGCGGTCTCGCCCGTTTTAGCTCAGCTGGGACTTGACCTCAGCGGACAGGCGCTTGCCATCCGCCTGGCCGGCGGCCTTGGCATTGGCCACCTTCATTACTGCACCCATCTGCTTCATGGTGGGTGCTTCGCCGTTTTCGGCCTCAACCTCCGCGATAGATTCCTTCACCAAAGCTTGTAGCTCGGACTCGTCCAGCTGGCGGGGTTGGTAGGCCTCGAAGAAGGGGACGTCGGCAAGCTCGGCTTCCGCCAGCTCCGGACGGCCGTTGTCCTCATAGACCTCGGCGGACTCGCGGCGCTTTTTGATTTCGCGCGCAATCACCTTGAGGATATCGGCGTCCTCCAGCTCATGCCGGGAACCATTGGTCTCCTCGGCCTGGATGGCGGCCAGCAAGGCGCGGATGGCGCTGGTGCGCTGCTTCTCCTTCGCCTTCATTGCGGTTTTCAGATCTGCACGGATGGTTTGCTTTAGCTCGCTCATGCCTATCAATGTACGCCAGGTAGTGTGGTAGCCGTGAAACTTTTACGTATTCTTGGCGGCCTCACCGCTGCCGGCCTGGGCGCCGCGGCATGGGGCTATAGCGAACTGACCAAATTCGAGCTCAAGGAATATACGCTCCCCCTCCTGCCCAAGGGCACGCTGCGCGGTAAGCCGGAATTTCGGCTGCTGCATCTGTCCGATCTGCATATGATCCCCGGCCAGGAGACCAAGATTGCCTGGGTGTCTGCCCTCGACGCCCTGGAGCCGGACCTCGTGGTCAACACTGGCGATAATCTCTCCGATCAGCAGGCCGTTCCCGATACGTTGCGCGCGCTCGGCCCTTTGCTGGCCCGTCCCGGCCTCTTTGTTTTTGGCACCAATGACTACTGGGCGCCGCAGCCGGTTAACCCCTTCAAGTACCTGCTGGGCAAAAAGCGCGAGCCCTCCTATGTGGACTTGCCGTGGCGCGGCATGCGCGCCGCCTTCTTGGAGCACGGTTGGCGCGATGCCAATCAGGCCCGCCATGAATTCAAGGTAGGCAACGTCCGCCTTGCCGCCGCCGGCGTGGACGATCCGCACCACGATCTGGATGACTATTCCGAAATCGCCGGCCCGCCCAACGAGGACGCCGACTTGTCCCTAGCGCTCCTCCATGCCCCCGAACCCCGCGTGCTGGAGAAGTTTGCGGGCGATGGCTACCAACTTTCCCTGTCCGGCCACACCCACGGCGGCCAGATCTGCCTGCCCGGCTCCCAGGCGTTGGTTACCAATTGCGGCATCGATCGCGACCGCGTGCAGGGCCTCCACGACTTCGGCCCGATGAAGATGCATGTCTCCAATGGCCTGGGCACCTCCAAATTCGCCCCGGTACGCCTCTTCTGCCGCCCTTCCGCCACTCTGCTGAAAATCACCGAGGTGGACTAAACCCAGCCACCTGCCGTTTTGTTGATTGCGCTCAGCTTGCGTTAAAGTATCCAGGTACCGCTTTTCAAGGCGGAACGCCGGGATATGGCGCAGGTTGGTAGCGCGCTTCGTTCGGGACGAAGAGGTCGCAGGTTCAAATCCTGTTATCCCGACCAATAGCCCGCAGCTTTGCTGCGGGCCTTTTTCGTTATTACGCCAGCATTCCCGTAAATAGCGCCACGGCAACCAAGATGGCGGAGAAAATCCACGCAATTGGGAAAGCCAGCTTGAGGTATTTACCCATCTGACCTTCCGCAAGTCCCAGCGCCAGCCACAATGCAGGAGAGAAGGGCGAGACAAAGGTGCCCACCACGTTGCCGATAATGAGCGCGCAGGCCGCACCCATGCCGCTGACCCCAAAGCTTTCAACAGTTCCTTGAACAATAGGAAGCACTGAGAAGTAATAAGCATCCGTCGAGGTCAACAAATCAAGCGGCACACCGAAGAAGCCCACGATCACATGGAGGTGCGGTGCGACGCCCTCTGGTAGAACGTTCACTAGTGTCAGTGCGATTTCCTCAAGCATCTTGGTTTCATTGAGGACGCCCAAGAACATTGCGGCGGCAAGGATAACGCCTGCCATGGCCAAGGCGTTTGGCGCATGCCGTCGCAGGGCCTCACCCTGCTCCATGGGACCGCTGAAGTTGATAGCCAGAGTGATGGTCGTGGCAATGAGAAAGGCTGGGGCGGGCGGGACTACGCCCGAGAGCAAGGCCACTAGGACTGCAAGTGCAACGATGATATTGACCACGGTTACCCAGCGCCCTGTGCGGATGTGGTAGCCCAATTTATGTTGTTCACGCACCTGTGCAGCAGCGAATTCATCGGCCAATGCGTTAACGTCCACTGCAGTACCGCCTGCACATTCGCCGCTTTCGCGTAGCCCCGCAACGCGGCGCTGTTCCCACCACCCCAAAAGCGCAGCCAAGAGGAATACCAGCACAATCGCCACGCCTTGAATAGGCAGGAGTTGCACCCAGATGGCATTGGGCTCCTGATCGACCACAGCACCGGCGCGGCCCAGCGGGCCGCCCCAAGGAACCATGTTCATGACCGAGGCGGCCATCGCCACAATGGTAATGAGCACGTAGCGCGACATGTTCAGCGCACGGTAGAGCGGCAAGAGGGCCGGGATGGTGATGAGGAAGGTAGTAGAACCCGATCCATCAAGGTGCGCCACCACACCAATCGCCGCAGTGCCCAGCGTTACGGCCATGATCCTTCCCCGGGTGGCCTTGATGAGCGCGCGAATGACTGGGGTAAACAGGCCGACGTCTTGCAAAATGCCGAAGAAGATAATGGCGAAGATAAACATCACCACGACGTTGATGACGGAATTTAAGCCCTCGCTGAAAAAGTCAGATATTTCACCTAGACCAAATCCACATATTAAGGCACCAACCACGGGTACCAGCGTCATGGGGATAATGGGATTTACTCGGCCGCGGATCAAAATTCCCACCGTCACGAAAATGATGATGAGGCCCATGGCCGTGAGCCCGAGCGGGGTCTGCATAGTGCTCCTTCAAAAGTCGACAACTCACCATGTCCTACGCTACGAATACAAGCGAGTGTGACTCAGATTAAACCCCGGCTATCGACAACGCTACTACTACCCCCAAAGTCCACACCGATTTAAATTGAATTACCTATAGATAATCGCCACCACGAAGCAGTTCGCAATGCCTGAAAAAGTCCCACTGTAGCAAAAGCATTCTGGGAATTACACGGATTTTTCCGCAAAAATTGCAGCTAGACCCCCACATATGGGAAACGACGCGGTGCCCCTACAGCGCCGCGTCGTCCCTATTCCCTATCACTCACAACGGATTGGAGAAACCGTTCGCCTACCCCCTAAGTAGGCTTTGTGAGCAAGACCAACTGTAGCACTCGCGCAATGCAAACGGTAGCGCGAATCAAAGTTCCCAGCTTCCACCAATATTTTCTATTCTTAGGTGTGTTTTTTCAGACTTAATGAACCGTAGGTTTGGTTTTTCCTGTGGATGGAGCCCACCACTTTGCACTCAGCCCAATGAGAGTGATGGCGAGCAATACCGCAACGCCGGTCCACAGGATGGCCGGCTCGCCTTCGTTGCCCGCCGTTGTGACGGCCGCGGTAGTCCAATTCAGCGGCAAAAGATTAGAAACAATCTGCCAAACCTTAGAAACACCGGCAATTGCCGCGGATTTCCACAGCCATCCCACCAGCGCGGTCTGGCCGATGCCAAACAGCGCCGCGAGGATGCTGCCGGCAGTGATGCCGCATAGCCCGAGTAGGCCGCGGGTGATGGCCGCCATGGACAGCGCGCCTAGAAGGAGCGCCGCGCCGGCCCACACCGCCGCCACAGGGGTAAATCCGGTGGCGAGCACAAAGAGGAGGATTTCCCCGATGGCAACCGCGGCTAGCGTGCCGCCGAGGACTGTCAACCATGGGCGGAATCCCATCTGCCATGCCACACCGGCCGCGGCGCCTGCGAGCAAGACCAGGGCGGAGACCAGCATCGCCACGATAGGGCTGAGCAGATGTGCTGGGCCGTCGGTCGCGGTATGCGCCGGCGGCAGGGCACGCTGAATTTCACCCACATTGGTCTGGTTTTGGGCCGCCATGGTGGAGAGCTTGCCGGCGCCGTCATCAAGCTTGTCCACGCCCTCCTGCGCCTCACCGACGCGCTTGTTCAGCTCCGCGATGCCCTCGTTAAGCTCCTGTGCGCCAGAGACGGCTTGGTTCACGCCATCGTGATAGGCATAGCCGTTGACCGCCAACTGATTGGATAGATCGCGCGATCCGTCCTTGAGCTTCTTGAGCTGATCGGTCACCGAATTATCCAGGCGGAAATTATTCACCTGCGCACGGAGATCGCCCAGCTGCGAGCGAATTTCCTTCGCTTCCTTGGACTTATTTCCTTCCAGGTCGCGCATCGTGCCGTCGATGGCCTGCAGAATCTGCCCCTGGACGGCACCGAGGCCCACCACCTGGTCCACGGCACCGCCGACACCATTGGCCAGCTCCGTTGCACCGCCACCGAGCGTATTAGTTCCGGACTGCAGCTGATTGAGGCCGGCCACCAATTCTTGGGAGCCCGTCGCCAGCTTGTCGACGCCCCCTCCGAGCTCATCCGCTCCCTTATTCAGCTCTCCCGTGCCTTCATCAAGCTGCGTGGCACCCGATTTCAGCATGCTCGCCTGTGCCTGCGCGCGGCTGGCCGCCTCGGCGGCTTCCTTCACCTCTGGCGAGGCGGAATTTTCCCGCGGCGCTCCAAACGGCTGCGCGGCGCTAGACCAGGTGTGGGCGGGTTCCCACTGCGCAAGGCCCGCCACCGCAGCGCCGATAATGAGCGGCAGGGCGAGCAGGAGGATCAAGAGGACGCTGCGCCACCGGGAGAGGGACGCAGCGTCTGAGGAGGCAAGGCGTGAGGTCATAATACTGAACCTATCCTTGCAGGTCACTCCCCTGTTGCAGGCGCGCCGAGCACCCCCGCAATGGCAGTTCCTCTACGATATATGGCATGTCCCACAATTATTCCCTAGCCCCTTCCCGCTACCTCGCCGCCGCGGCCATCGCGCCGCTGTGCTTCAGCCTTGTTGCCTGCTCCAACGATGCCGATACGTCCGCAGAACCGGAGTTCTCCGACGCCACCGCCGCAAGCTCCTCGGCCACGGAGACCTCGTCCGAAGAAACCACGGGCGAGCCCGCAACTTCGGAAGCCGAAGACACCGCCACCGAGACTGTGGAGGCCGAGCCTACTTCTGCGGCGGCAGCTCCCGCTGAGGAGACCGCAGAATCCGCCAACGAGGAGAGTGCAGCCCCGGCCGCCGTACCCGCCGACACCGGCCGCGGCGATTGCTCCCCAGAAGCGCTACAGCCCGCAGCTCCCACCATGACCAACATCCGAGTCAATAATTGCGATGGCCAGTGGGCCCACTTTGGCAAAGACAGCACGGATTGGACTGCCTGGGCACGCTATGAGGGCGGCCAGTGGGTAGCCATTGAATCCATTGGCACGGCAACCTCCGGCATGGCCGCCCCGTGCTACGACGTGGATAAGTGGGCCGCCGAGGGCGCTCCCGCCTTTGTTACGGAAAAGATGCGCCGCTGCGACTAGCCGCACAGCAAGAAACCGCCCCCATACCGTGCAGTAAAGCAACTCGGTACGGGGGCGGTGTCGTTAGCGCAGAGGCGCTGCCGGGGAAAGATTACTTCTTCTCGGCGTAGACCTCGCGCACGCGCTGGCCAAGGGCTGGGTGCACGTTGGTCCAGTATTCGTAGACGCGCTCCTCGGTCTCCTCGGATACACCGGCCATCGCGTTGGTGATATTGGTGACCAAGCGCTCCTTGGCGGCATCGTCATAGACGTTCTCGTACAGGTCGCGAGCCTGGACAAAGTCATCGTCCTCGGCGTGGCGAACGTATGGTGCACGCACCAAGTCGCTGCCGTGAGACTCCGGATTGATGTAGAGCTCCGCCGCGGTGGTGGTCTCGAGCTGGGAGCGGTCGTTTACAGCGGCGTCGTCAAGCACGCCCGTACCCTTCTCATGGCGGTTGGGCGAATAAACCGGGTCCTCCGGAGCGTTGAAGAGGTACTGCATCGGGCCCTCATGCTCATAAGTATTGACCTGGTCCACGTTCTGCGGCTGGTTGACCGGCAGGTGCTTATAGTTCGGTCCGATGCGGTAACGCTGCTGGTCAGCGTAAGCAAAGACGCGAGCCTGCAGCATCTTATCCGGAGACAGGCCAACGCCGGGCACGATATTGGACGGGTCGAGCGCCACCTGCTCAATCTGGGCAAAGAAGTTACGTGGATTGCGGTTGAGGACGAAGTAGCCCACATCATGCAGCGGGTAGTCCTTCTTGGACCAGACCTTGGTCAGGTCGAAGGGGTTGAAGCGGTAATTCTCCGCCTCATCCAGCGGCATGATCTGCACCTTCACGTCCCAGATCGGGTAGTTGCCTTCCTCGATGGCATTGTAGAGATCCTCGCGGTGGCAATCCGGGTTCTGGCCGGCGGTGGTAGTGGCCTCTTCATCGGTGAAGTTCTCCACGCCCTGGCGGGACTTGAAGTGGTACTTGACCCAGAAAGCCTCGCCTTTCTCATTGACCCACTGGAAGGTATGGGAGCCGTAGCCATTCTGGTGGCGGGTGGACTTCGGGGTGCCGCGGTCACCCATCAGATAGGTGACCTGGTGTGCAGATTCCGGGTTGCGGGTCCAGAAGTCCCACTGCATATCGGCATCGCGCAGGCCATTGGTGCCCAGGCGCTTCTGGGAGTGGATGAAGTCTGGGAACTTAATGCCATCGCGGATGAAGAAGACCGGGGTGTTATTGCCCACGATGTCGAGATTGCCTTCTTCGGTGTAGAAACGCAGGGCAAAGCCGTGCACATCGCGCCAGGTATCCGGGGAGCCTTGCTCGCCAGCCACGGTGGAAAAGCGGCCCATCATCGGGGTAACGGTGCCCTTCTGGAAGACCTTGGCCTTGGTATAGGCAGAGACATCTTCCGTGATGTGCAGCTCGCCGAAGGCGCCGTGGCCCTTAGCGTGCGGCGTGCGCTCCGGCACGCGCTCGCGGTTGAAGTGCGCGAGCTTTTCAATGAGGTGGATATCATTCAGCGCCACCGGGCCCTGCTGGCCGGCGGTCACCGAGGTGTTTTCGGACGGCACCGGCTGGCCCGAGGGGCGGGTGGTATTTCCCTTGCCAGCGGCGCGCTGGCCCTTGTTCAGGATGTCATCAGCGGTAAATTCACTCATTCTTGCCTCCTGGCAATTCGCGGTCAGTTCGCTCCAGTGTGGCAAAACTTTGCACGGTTGTCAGGGCTCGACAAAGAGAGTAAGGGGTGCTGGTAGATTCATTCAGGTGACCCACCACTCCGCAGCAGACGACGCCCGCGTCACCGACCTTGCCCTTCGGGCCGGTCGCGGCGACCGCGCGGCACTGACGGAGTTTATCAAGGCCACCCAGGATGATGTGTGGCGTTTGCTGGCGCACTTGGGCGGGCCCGAGGGGGCTGACGATCTCACCCAGGAGACCTATCTCCGCGTCATCAGCGCCTTGCCGCGGTTTGCGGCGCGGTCCTCCGCGCGCACGTGGCTGCTCTCCTTGGCCCGGCGCGTGTGGGTGGATAATATTCGCCACGATATGGCCCGGCCGCGAAAGTCTGCCACCGAGTACGAAGACGCGATGGGTGCGGCGCCGGAAGACTCCGCGGCGTGGAGCGACTGGATCGATGCCCGTACGCTTATCGACGCCCTCCCGGCCGACCGCCGCGAAGCCCTCATCCTTACCCAAGTGCTGGGCTATACCTATGAGGAGGCGGCCAAGATTGCTGGCGTGCGCGTGGGCACCATCCGCTCCCGCGTGGCGCGCGCCCGCAAGGATCTCATCGCGGGGACAGGGTAATACCCCCAAATAGTCCCCTGGGCTTACGGAGTTAATTTCACTCCCAAATTGTTACGCTCTGGTTACCTTGTGCCCCACGGGCCCCAAATTTTGGCACTTAGCTGCGCTTTACGCGCCACGGCCGGGGTAAATGAGGCCACAGTTGGGGCGATTCTTGCCCGAAATATCTGTCCGATGTGTGGTTTATTAGTTGTGTACACACGTGATAAATCGACCGTCGATCCGGGCCCGCGCGATACCAATGCCGGGCCCGGCGCGTGTGAGTAAGAGAGTTTCTCCCTTTCATGTTAAAACGCGCAATCGGAATTTCCATGGCGTTTATCGGCGTCGTCGTGGGCGCAGGCTTCGCCTCCGGCCAGGAGGCCATGCAGTACTTCGTGGCCTTTGGTAACTGGGGCCTGTGGGGTATCGCCCTGGCCGCTGGTTTGATGATGATCACCGGCATCTCCATCCTGCAGCTCGGCTCCTACTTCCAAGCCGAGGAGCACACCGCTGTCTACGACAAGGTCGCATCGCCGTTTACCGCCAAGATTTTGGACTGGTCCACCCTGGTGACCCTGTTCGCCATCGGCTTCGTCATGTTCGCCGGCGGCGGTGCGAATATCAATCAGCAGTTCCCGTCCATCCCAGTATGGGTGGGCGCCACCGCCATGCTGATTTTGGTGCTGATCGTCGGCCTGATGGATGTCGACCGAGTAACTGCGGTCATCGGTACCATCACCCCATTCATCATTATCTTCGTGGTGATTGCCACCGGCTACACCATCTTGAATGCGGACGTTGATTTCTCTGCCATGAATGACTGGGCGGTCAATAATGTTGATACCTCGCTGCCTAATTGGTGGCTAGCCGCACTGAACTACACCGGCCTGAACGTGATGACGGCAGTATCCATGTCCATCGTTATTGGCGGTAACTTCCTGGATAACCGCGCAGTTGGCGTCGGTGGCCTCATTGGCGGCCTGCTCTATCTCATCCTGTTGGCACTGTTGGTCTTCGCCCTCTTCTTCGAGGCAGAGACCGTCAACGGCCAGGACATGCCGGTACTGAGCCTGATTACCAGCATCCACCCAGTCTTGGGCGTGCTGATGACCTTTGTCATTTACGGCATGGTCTTTAATACCGCCATCGGCATGTTCTACGCGCTGGGCAAGCGCTTGACCCGCAATAACCCCAAGCGCTTCTACCCGGTTTATGCCGGCGCCTGCATCATCGGCTTCATCTTGTCCTTCGTGGGCTTCCAGGCCTTGGTCAGCAACGTCTACCCAATCCTGGGCTACCTCGGACTGCTGATGATCGTGGTAATGGTCTTTAACCGCATCAAGAACGGCAGCAAGCTCGCGGACGAGTCCGACCGCCGCATGCGCGCCCACGAGCTGGTGTCCCGCCGCCTGGACCCGCGCAAGCGCTTTACCAAGAAGAACGAGCGCGAGCTGCGCAAGCTGGCTGCAGCATCCAATATGGAAACCACCGAGTTCGTCACCAATATCGCAGAAGAGATCCACGAGGAGCTCGAAAATGATGATGATATTGAGTATGACCGCGAAGATCCGGAGCCGTCCGTGACCTACGTGCAGCACACCAAGCCGGAGGTTCCGTCGTCCACTAGCGACCTCGACTTTGGCAAGAAGGATTCCGCGGCGGGTAGCGCCAAGGGCACCGGCACCGGAACTGCTAAGCCGGTCTCTGAGAACTAACTCCTCCGCCTGCAGCGCAAAAGCTCGGCGCCCCCTTTCCCGTAGCTAGGAAGGAGGCGCCGAGCTTTTTATTGTGCCTTGCGGCGCACTGGTGTGGGCTTAGACGAGCAGCTCTGCAATCTGGATGGTGTTAAGAGCAGCACCCTTGCGCAGGTTATCGCCGGCGACGACGAGCACGAGGCCCTTGTTATCGTCCACCGTCTGGTCTTGGCGGATGCGGCCGACCAAGGACTCGTCGATGCCGGTGGCGGCGAGCGGAGTGGGGACGTCGGCAAGCGTAACGCCCGGAGCGCCACCCAAAAGCTCGGTGGCCTGCTCTGGGGTGATGGGCTTATCGAACTCGGCGTGAATGGTCAAAGTGTGGCCGGTGAAGACCGGGATGCGCACGCAGGTGCCCGCTACCTTCAGCTCCGGAATGTCCAGGATCTTGCGGGATTCGTTACGCAGCTTTTGTTCCTCATCGGTCTCCAGAGAGCCATCATCAACGAGGTTGCCAGCCATCGGCAGGGCGTTATAGGCGATAGGCGCCACGTACGGGCCAAAGTCTTCGTCATTAAGCGCGGAACCATCGTGGACCAAGCCCACATTGTGCTCACCGACGGAATAGACCTGTGCGGCCAGCGCCTGCACGCCTGCCAGACCGGAGCCAGACACAGCCTGGTAGGAGGACACGTGGAGCTTATTCAGGCCAGCAGCGTCGTGGAGGACCTTCAGCACCGGCATGGCCGCCATGGTGGTGCAGTTCGGGTTCGCGATGATGCCCTTCGGGGTGTTCTTGACTGCCTCGGGGTTGACCTCGGAAACGATGAGGGGAACCTCTGGGTCCTTGCGGTAAGCCGAGGAATTATCCACCACGGTCGCGCCGGCCGCGGCGAATACCGGGGCCCACTGCTTAGAGGTGGAGCCGCCGGCGGAAAACAAGGCAATATCGACATCGGCAACGGATTGCTCGGTGACCTCAGCAAGGTCTTCTACGGTAATCTGCTCGCCGCGAAATTCCAGCTCGGTGCCGGCGGAGCGAGACGAGGCGAAAAAGCGCACCTTATCCGCCGGGAAATTGCGTTCTTCCAAGATGGAGCGCATAACGCGGCCGACCTGGCCGGTAGCGCCTACGACTGCAACAGTGGTCATGACTTAAAAATCCTCTGTAGTTGCTTTTAGGTATTTAACGTCCGGTTCCAGCATAAACCGTGGCTTCTTCTTCGCCACCAAGCTGGAACTTATCGTGCAGCGCACGAGCTGCCTTATCCAGGTCAGCCTCGCGGGTGAGCACGGAGATGCGGATTTCGGAGGTGGAGATGAGCTCCATATTGACATCGACGTCGCGCAGGGCCTCGGTAAACTCGGCGGTCACGCCCGGGTGGGACTTCATGCCGGCACCGACGAGGGAGACCTTGCCCACTTGGTCGTCGTAAAGCACATTGGCCCAGCCACCTTCGGACTTCAGCTTGGTCAACAGCTCCATGGCGCGTGGACCGTCAGCACGCGGGCAGGTGAAGGTGATGTCGGTGGTGCCATCCTCCAGGGAGGAGACGTTTTGCAAGACCATGTCAATATTGATCTCTGCATCGGCAATGACACGGAAAACCTTCGCTGCCTCCCCGGGGCGGTCCGGGATTCCAAGGACGGTGACCTTTGCCTCGGACTTATCGGTTGCTACACCAGTTAGTACTGCTTCTTCCAC
The DNA here is from genome assembly GCF_030228885.1 of Corynebacterium sp. MSK195. NCBI lineage: Bacteria > Bacillati > Actinomycetota > Actinomycetes > Mycobacteriales > Corynebacteriaceae > Corynebacterium > Corynebacterium sp. MSK195. Next base: position 318,163 of record NZ_JASPGT010000002.1, read on the forward strand.
AGGGATATCCTCCATTGATCCGGTAACTAGGGTGCCGGGGTCATTTGAATAAGACGAGCGAACTCGCAAGGGTACATTGAACGCGCGGGCATATTCCACGCTGCGCAGAACCAAAATCTTGGAACCTACCGCGGCCATCTCCAGCATCTCCTCGAAGGAGAGCTTCTCTAGCTTCTGCGCGTCCGGGACGATGCGCGGGTCTGCGGTATACACGCCATCGACATCGGAATAGATCTCGCACACGTCCGCATTCAGCGCGGCTGCTAGCGCCACCGCGGTGGTATCGGAACCGCCGCGGCCCAGCGTGGTGACATCGCGCGATTCCTTATTAACTCCCTGGAAGCCGGCGACGATGCAGATCTTGCCCTCATCGAGAGCTTCGGTCAGGCGGCCTGGGGTAACGTCCACGATGCGGGCATTGCCGTGGCGCTCGGTGGTGAGCACGCCGGCCTGGGAGCCGGTAAAGGACTGGGCATGAGCACCCAAGGATTCCACGGCCATGGCCACCAGCGCATTGGAGATGCGCTCGCCCGCGGTCAGCAGCATGTCCATTTCGCGCCGTGGTGGCACGGGGTTGACCTGGGCGGCAAGGTCGAGCAGCTCATCGGTGGTATCGCCCATGGCGGAGCACACCACGACGACGTCATTGCCCTGCTTCTTGGTGGCCACGATGCGTTCCGCAACGGCGCGAATGCGGTCTGCGGATTCGAGGGATGAACCGCCATATTTTTGCACGATCAGGGCCACGGTAAGGATGCCGCCTTTCGTCTTTCAAGGCACCCCTGGCGCGTGCGTCCGCACACCACCAGAAATACCTGTCGGTCATTAGTCAAATACCCATGCTACCCCGCAGGGGCCTAGTCCTCATCATAATTCCTAGACAATGCTTGCTTTTTATTCACACACCCCGAGCGTAAAGCGCGCCATGCGCCGGCCGTCCCCCTATAGAGAAAAACGCGCGCCATGCAGCGCAGAATATGCATATAACAGGAATCTTTACTACCGTTGAGCGGGTGTTAAGCAACCTCCTCGCCATCTTTTTCGCGCTCGCATCCGCGCTGACGGTTGCTTGGGGCACGGTCGTCCGCCACCGCATTGCCCTCGACGCCGATGATTCGGTCATGCGTGCCGCCATGTCTAACCCCTTGTGGTGGGTGGGCACCGCGGCCGCGATTGGCGCCTACGGCCTGCAGGTTATCGCGCTCGGCTTCGGCACCTTGCTGGTCGTCCAGCCCATCTTGGTGCTGTCCTTGATGTTTACCCTGCCGCTCTCGGCATGGTACTCCGGCCGTAAGATGCCCTTCCACGAGGTTTTCTGGTCCATTGCGCTGACCATTGCGGTGGGCATCATGGTCATCTACGGCCGGCCGGTTGCCGGCAATCCCCGCCCAGAATGGAGCGATTGGTGGCCGGCGCTCCTCATAGGGTTAGCCACCCTCGCAATCCTCGGCGCGGCGGCCGCAAAGCTACCGGATCAGCGCCCCTTGGCATTGGGCACGGCCTGCGGCGTTATTTATGGCTTCGTCGCCCTGCTTTCTAAGGCCGTGGTGGATATTTTCACTCATGAAGGCCTCGCCACCCTATTGGCGAGCTGGCAGTTCTACGGCCTCATCGGCCTCGCGCTCACCGGCACGGTGGTACAGCAATATTCCTTCAACGCCGGCCCCCTGGCCCATTCCCTGCCGGCCATGACCATCTTTGAGCCCATCGTGGCCTTCGGCTTGGGATACATGGTCCTGGGAGAGAAATTCCTCATCGATACGGCCGTCGGTTGGGCAATTATGCTCATCGCCCTAACCGTCATGGTGCTGTCCACCATCGTGCTCTCCCGCAGCCCGGTGAGCCAGCGCGGTTAGATGGCCCACTCAAATACGCCGAGCATATAGGCCGAAAACCACGCGCCAAACAGGGCCCAGGCAATAACCGCCACGCTTGCCGACGCCCCCTTTTTCACCCACGGCAACAACACGATCACCGCCGGCAGGAGCAGCCGGGGCCGCGAGTGCATGATGCCATCAGAAAGCAGCACATTGGCCATGAGGACGGCGGAAAATAGCCAGGCCGCCAACGGCAGGCGACGCCATGCCAGCACCAGGCATACCGGGGCAGCGATCATTACGCCGGCACTGAGCAGGTAGCCGCCATTGGTGGCCCCAGTCAGCGTCTCCCACAGCCACATAGCCGTGGCTTTGCCGCCATCAAAGCCGGAATTCCAATGTTCTTTCTGGATACCAAAATAACCGCCGACATCTTTCAAGTGGCTGCTCGACCACCACAAATAGCCCACCAGCGACACGACGGAAAACGCCACCGCGGCCCAGGCTCGCCAGTCCTTTCGGGCCCGCACCAGCACCATAAGCCCAAAGACCGCAACGAGGTCCACCGCGGTAAGGCGCACGAGCCCGGCCACAAAGATATACGCCGCGGCGGCCCACCAGCGCTCGCCCACCAGCGCCACTACCGCCCAGATAGCCAGTGCCCCGAAAAGCGCCTCGGTATACGGCATAGAAAACACGATGGACATCGGCGCGCTGGTTACCACTACGGCGCTGAGCACTTGGGCCCACTTTCCCATGCCCATCTGCGCGGCTAGGGCCATCACCCCGGCGGCCAGCGCGATGCTAAAGAGCACGTTGAGCGCGATGGCAGTGCCAGCCTCACCGGTTCCCAAGATGCCGCTTACCGCACGCACCAGGAAGGGAAAGCCTGGAAAGAAGGCCATGGTTGTCTCATGGACCGGCCCATCCGTAGAGATATCCGCACCGAAGTACCCGCCGCGGGCAATTTCTACGTAGTGCTTGGCGTCCCACTTATTGAGCAGTCCCCAGAGCTTATCGTCCTGCACGGCGGCCACCGCCGCGAGCACGCCCACGCGCACTGCGGCTCCGATGAGCGCAACGAGCGCGGCAGGCGCCCACAAGGAGCGCAGTATGGACGACGAGTTGGATGCGGAATGGCGGGCAGTAGACACGAAAGGCATAGTACCGTACCGCCGTCGCGTCTCATTGAATGAAATCTCTTGCCACATAGTGAGAGAGCCTGTAGTGTGACCGATATGACACAGCGGATTGACCTACTCCTTATCTGCCGCGGCGGGATTTCGGCCTAAGCACTGGCCAGCGCCCCGTCGCGGAGTCCGGCTACCCAAGCCCAGCTGGCCGTCTCCCCACAGACACCACAGACAAGGAAACCGCACCATGTCCCCCACTGACTCTTTTATCAGCGCCCCTCGCGATATCACCACCCCCAACGGCCCACGCCGCGAGGGACAGCCCGCGTGGAATAAGCAGCGCGGCTCCGCCATGCCCCACGAGCGTTACCAGCCCTTCGCCATCGAGGTGGAAGACATCGATCTGCCGGACCGCACGTGGCCCAGCAAGAAAATCACGCACGCCCCGCAGTGGTGCGCGGTGGATCTGCGCGATGGCAACCAAGCGCTCATTGATCCCATGAGCCCAGAGCGCAAACACCGCATGTTCGACCTGCTGGTCAAAATGGGCTACAAGGAAATCGAGGTCGGCTTCCCGTCCGCCTCCCAAACGGATTTCAACTTCGTCCGCGAAATCATCGAGGGCAATAAGATTCCCGATGACGTCACCATCCAGGTACTAGTCCAGGCCCGCGAACACCTGATCCGCCGCACCTTTGAGGCCTGCGAGGGCGCCAAAAACGTCATCGTGCACTTCTATAACTCCACCTCGAAGCTGCAGCGCCAAGTGGTCTTCCGCAAGGACAAGCCCGCCATTAAGAAGCTGGCTACCGACGCCGCCGCACTCATCAAGTCCATCGCTGCGGACTACCCGGATACCACGTGGCGCTGGGAGTACTCCCCCGAATCCTTCACCGGCACCGAGCTGGACTTCGCCCGCGAGGTCTGCGATGAGGTAGTAGAAATCATGGATCCCTCCCCGGATAATCCGATGATCATCAACCTGCCCTCCACCGTGGAGATGATCTCGCCCAATGTCTACGCCGATTCCATCGAGTGGATGCACCGCAATTTGGCCCGCCGCGAGGACATTTTACTCTCGCTGCACCCGCACAATGACCGCGGCGAGGGAATTGCCGCCGCCGAGCTGGGCTTTATGGCCGGCGCAGACCGCATCGAGGGCTGCCTATTTGGCAACGGCGAGCGCACCGGCAACGTCGATCTCATCACCCTGGGGCTGAACATGCTCACCCAAGGCGTGGACCCACAGATTGACTTCTCCGATCTGCCGCAGATCCGCGAAACCGTCGAATACTGCAACCAGCTGCGCGTGCCGGAGCGCCACCCCTATGGCGGCGAGTTGGTCTTTACCGCCTTTTCCGGTTCCCACCAAGACGCCATCAACAAGGGCCTCGATGCACTGGCGGCTACCATCCGCCCCGGTGCGAACAATACCGAGGTCTCGTGGGAAGAACTGCGCGAGGCCATCTGGGAGGTTCCCTACCTGCCCATCGATCCGAAGGACGTGGGCCGCGACTACCAGGCGGTCATCCGCGTCAACTCCCAGTCCGGCAAGGGCGGCGTTGCCTACATCATGAAGACCGACCACGGCATCAATATGCCGCGCGCCATGCAAGCGGAATTTTCCACCGTGGTACAAGAAATCACCGACTCCGAGGGCGGCGAGGTCAATTCCAAGAACATGTGGGACATCTTTGCCACCGAGTTCTTGGACCGCGAGACTCCACTGGCCCTAGCGTCCTTCCATATGGACAATGCCCCAACGGACGAGGAGGACGCTGCCGTGACCGCCACCGTGACCTTCCGCGGGGAAAAGTCCACCGTCTCCGGCACCGGCAACGGCCCCATCGCGGCGTATGCCAACGCGCTGGAATCCCTGGGCATCGACTTCGAGGTCATGGAATACTCCCAGCAGTCCCGCTCCGCCGGCGACGACGCCGAGGCCGCCTGCTATATCGCAGCCGACGTTAACCAGAACAAGGTGTGGGGCGCCGGCATCGCCGGATCCACCACGCGGGCTTCCATTAACGCAATTAACTCCGCCGTCAATCGCGCCCTGGCCTAAGCCCGGTCGCCGGTGCTGCACACCAGTGCCGCACCCTGGCGTGGTAGAAGGGTGGGTATGCCTTCTTCTACCTACCTCATTCCGCACCGCGGCTTGGGCGCCGTGCAGGCCCTGCCCGTCTATGGTGCGCAGACGAAGGAAAACCAGGAGTTCACCGTCACCTTGGCGCCCCGCGAGGACGGTGGCCTGGAGGTGCGCACCGACTCCCCCATCGGGCACATCACCAGCGCAGACCGCGCCGAATACCCCGAGATAGATCTGCTTTTTCGCGCTGGGCTCACTCCTGCAGCTACGGCCGCGCCGCAGCCCGATGGTTCCCTATCCCTGCTGTTGCCTCGGCCGGGCCTCTGCCTGCCGGCCAATAACCCGCCGGCCGGTCCGTGGACGATGCTGGGCTATGCCCCACCCATCAACATCACCGACCTGCCCGCGGATTTAGATATTCCTGCCCACGCGCGCATGCACGTATTGGTGACGCTTTCACCCAGCACCACCGGATCCGGCGCCGATGCTTATTTGGGCCCGCAGTGGGTGGGGCGGCTGGATGGGGTGGACGTCGCCAAGCAGGGCACAACCCTGGCCCATGCCTACCATGCGCCGCGCAGCGCCGGCCGGGTGCTCAGTATCTATGCGGGTGCGCCGCTGCCGGATTCAAAGGAGGCCTCGCTTGCCGACGCCACCCCTACCTCCCCCGCCGCCACCGAAACCTTCGAAACCACAAGCTTTCGCGCCGTCAACGTCGATGACTCCGCACCGCGCCGCCAGCAGTGGTGGCCTACCCTCATTGCCCTTCTGGTAATTGCGGTGCTTATCGCCGTACTTATTTTTATTCTGTAGGAACTTTTGGGCAGGATAACACCCCGTTCTCGCCGGTTTGGGAAATTGGAAATCGCCCCTAGCGATGCTTAAAATGCGAAGTAACAATTGTCCGCATGGAAAGGCCCCAATGACTTCGCTGGATTCCGCCACCTACGTGGTCCCTGACCACGGTTTTGGCGTGATCCATAACCTGCCTATTGCGGATGTTTCGCCGGAGATTTTCAGCGACTTGCTCGAGTCCGCTGCTGCGGAAGACGGGTACCTATCCGCGGAACTCGGCCCCCGCACCGCCGAGGAAGGCTTCGCGATTCGGATCGGTGACTCACTTGTGGGCCACCTCAGTTCTGCCGATTCCCAGGCCTATGCCCTCTTTGACTGGATTCTCAGCGCCGGCCTGCACCCACGCGCCACCGCCCATGTGAGCATGACGAATGCCGCTGGGGAAGAATGGCCCACGCTAAACCTGCTCCTGCCGGCGCCGCACCTGTGCATTCCCGCCAATAACCCGCCGGCGCAGCGCTGGACCATGCTGCCCGGCGAGACCACCGCCACGCTGACGGAGTTTTCCAAGGACGTCACCGCCTTTCCGCACACCGACGAGCACTACCTCGTTTCTTTGCGCACCCGCGGTTTCCTGCGCCGCAATACCGTCGACGTCTATATCAATAGCACCTTCTTAGGCTCCCTTCCCCGGGAAGCCGCCCGCGAGATCGCCCCCGCCGTCCTCGACTGCACCAAGACCGGCCGCCTCGCCATTGCCCACGGTTACTTCCACTACAACGCCGATGACCGCCCCGCGCTCACCATTTATGCGCATAACGCCGCCAATAAGCACCACGCGGGCCTAATTTTGGGCGTCGTCGCCGGTGGCACCGCCATCATGTCCGCTGCTACCGCAGCTCGCGCTCAGGCTGCATCCACTGTCCCCGGCGGCCCCGCTACCGGTGTCTCTACCGCTGGCACCTCCGCAGCCAGCGGTTTCAGCGTCACCTCTGCCGCCGGTGCATCCGGCGCATCCGGTGCCGTGACCTCGAACCTGCTGGCCGCAGCCGGCGTCGCCGTGCTCGTTGGTGGCGGTGCCACCGTAGCCACCAACCTGCTGAGCGAGGACGAAGCCCTTTCAGACACCAACACGCATTCCACCGCGCCCGCTCCGGAAGACAACCATTCCTCCCTCGATTCTTCCCACTTCGACGGCAATGGCCCCAAGCGCCCCGCGCACCCCGCCACGCCGCGCATCCACGATGCCGGCCCCACCAGCGGTACCTCAGCTCAGCCCCCGCTTGCCGACGCCCCCTCCACTTCGCAAACCACGAAGAAGCCCAGCGCGACGCATTCTCCTCACGCTGACCGCGCCCAAGCCCCTGCCGCCGACAACCGACGTGGCCACCACAGCGAACCCCGCGGCGGCCACCACGGCGAGGATTCCCAGGCAATTTCCCGCGCCGCCTCCGCCGCGACCGCTGCCGCCATGGCCGCAGCCAATGACGTCGCCTCGGCCCCAGCCCCGGCACCGGCACCGTCTCGGACCACGCCTGCCTCGACGCCATCCTCCAGCTCGGAACCCGCACCCGAGGTAGCAGCCAAGGGACCGACCGCAACCTCCTCGTCCTCCCAGTCTGCCGAGCCTTCCGATCTGCCGACCCCAAGCGCGTCTACCTCGGAAAAGACAACTTCCGAGGAAACGACGACTGAAACTACCACCGCAGCCTCGACGGAAAAGCAGACCGCAGAGCCTTCCAGCTCCGCCACCAGTTCTGCCACGAGCGAGCCAACGTCTGAGCCGACCCAGGCTGCAGACCCGTCTACGCCTACCTCGGCGCCTGAGTCTTCGGAACCACAGTCCTCGGAGTCGACCGCGCCTACGACGACGTCTACGTTGCTCACCTCGGAGTCCGAGCCAGAGCCGGCGCCGGATACCACTATCCCAGGTTCCGAGCTCGAACCAACGCCAGAGCCGGAGACCACTGCACCTACGACGACGATCCCTGGCTCTGAACTCGAACCCACCCCGAAGCCAGAACCAGAGATCACCGTAGAGCCTGAACCGGCACTGCCTACTACGGACCGCGGCGCACCGGATGAACCGGAGGTGCCCCTGGTACCGCTCGAGCCGGAGGAGCCGCAGCAGTCGGAGGAACCGGGGCGACCTGAAGAGCCCGAGGAGCCAACGACCCCGCCGAAGGTCATCGTCATCGTCGCCGAAAATTAAGCGGCGCGCCCTGTCCCCCTGCACGAAATGCGGGATACTACACTGAGTTTAATGAACAACACACCTGGCCCCTCCCCGCAGCACACGCCGGCGTCGGCCCCAGCGCCGTCGCCCGCGACGGTGGCTTCGCGCCACGCGGCCAGGTCCACAGCGCCCAAACCGGGCACAGAACAGCGACGCGCCCGGCCGCGCCGCGCGGTGCGACCGTCCGGTGAACCGGACGCCGCAAAACCCAAGCCGATACCAAAGCCAAAGCCGCACCCATCTGCCCGCCACGAGCGACCTGCCGCGCCGAAAGCGGCTAACCAGAAGCCACAGCAGCCGCAGCAAGCCGACTCATCCACCGATGCGGCCGACTACCCCTACGTGGCGCTGACCCTACAGACCACCGGCATCCACCCCAGCACCGGGCGCATCGTGACTATCGACGCCATCGCATTCAACGACGCCGGCGAACAAGGCCAGCTCTTCCACGCCGTCCTCAAGCCCGATATCGATGCCGGCCCGCGCCACCTCCACGGGCTGAGCACCACCGATATTGAGCAGGCTCCCGCCTTTGGCAAAATCCTTAAATCGCTGGACAAGCTTATCGATGGCCGCACGCTCATCGTCCACGATCTCCCCTATACCTGGGGCTTTATCGTCGCCGAGGCCCGCCGCGCCATGATGGCCGCCGCGCGCCAAAACCGTGCCCGCAACCGCGGCCGCAACAAGGGCCGCCGGCGCCGCCAAAAGGTCGGACACGTCCCCACACCGGTTCGCATTATCGATACCTTGGCCACCTCTTATGCGCAGCAGGTGCGGTCGAATGATGTGCGTTTAGGGGGCGTCGCCAAGCAGAGCGGCCTGGACGCCACGCCGAAAGCCTCGGTGGAGCGCGCCGGCCGGCCCGAGCCGGAAACCTCACGCGAGAACACCGAGCTGCTCATCGCGCTCTACCGCCAGCAAGAAGGCGGAACTGTGCGCAGCTATGCGCCCGAAGACGTGCGCGCCGATCGCTTCGGCCTGCAACGCTCCCACGTGCGCGTCGACGCCGCCGAGGCCCCCGTCCAGCACCACAATCCCGGCAAATACGAACCGGGCAAGGAGCTGCGCCGCGGCATGGAGATCGTGGTCGCACCGGAAATCCTCGAGGATCCGGACACCATCATCGCCGCGCTCATGCGCGAGGAGCTCAATTATTCGGAAAAGCTTACCCGCGAGTCCTCCCTGGTAGTCTGCAATGTCACCACGGATCTGGTGGGAAAGCCCATGCATGCCCACCGCAAGGGCATTCCGCTGATGTCGGATGCCGCGTTTCTTGACGCCCTCACGCGCATCGAAGACGCCGAGCCCGAACCCGAATCCGCTAAGCCTGCGCCGCGCGCCCAATGCTCGCCGCAGCACAACAAAAAGGGCGGCGGGAAGAACAACAAGCGGCGCCGGCGCCGCGGTGGCCGCGGCAGAGGCCGACGAAATTCTGGCGGCTCGGCGGGGAAAAAGAACGACTAAGCTGCCCGCCCGACTACCCTAGGGGACATGAGTTTTAGAGTCCCGGGTGCGCTGAAGAAGTTGCGCACCACCACTGCCACAACCGCCGCGAAGCTGGCCACCACCGCTTCCCGCGCCACCGGCCGTGGCGCCGGCGGAATGATCGGTGGTCTAATCGCCAATGCCATTGACCCCTCCATCATGACCAACCTGGGCGGTGGGCGCCCGGCCGTGCTGGTTACCGGCACCAACGGCAAGTCCACTACCACCCGCATGTTGGCCGCGGCGGTCCGCGCCGAGCACACCGTAGCCACCAACGACGGCGGCGACAACATGGACGCCGGCATCATCTCCGCCCTCATGGCCGGCAAGGACGCCTCGCACCTGGTCCTCGAGGTGGACGAGCTCCACGTGCCCCACGTGGCCGATAACCTCAACCCGCAGGCCCTGGTCCTGCTCAACCTCACCCGCGACCAGCTGGACCGCGTGGGTGAAATCAACAAGATTGAGCGCGCACTGCGCGGCGCCGTGGAGGCTCACCCAGACATGCTCGTCATCGCCAATTGCGACGACGTGCTCATGACCTCCGTGGCCTATGACGCCAAGAATGTCATTTGGGTCTCGGCCGGCGCCGGCTGGCTCGGCGATTCCGTCACCTGCCCGCGCACCGGCGGGCACGTCGTGCGCACCGAGGATGACTGGTACGCTGTTAAGCCGCTTGCCGACGGCCGCGAATTCCGCCGGCCGCAGCCTACCTGGGGCGTCGATAAGCGGGGCATCATCACCCCGACCGCCAAGCGTCCGCTGAACCTGGCGCTGCCCGGCCGCGCGAACCGGGGCAACGCCGCCCAAGCCATCGCCGCGGCCGTGCAGGGCTTCGGTGTGGACCTCGATAAGGCCATTGCGGCCGCCGAAGGCATCGACGACGTCGCCGGCCGCTACTCCACCATCCACTGGAAGGGCCGCGAAATTCGTCTGCTGCTGGCCAAGAACCCGGCCGGTTGGCAAGAAGCGCTGTCCATGGTGGACCGCAGCGCCGATGGCCTGGTCATTGCCACCAACGGCCAGGTGGCCGATGGCATCGACATGTCCTGGCTGTGGGACGTGAAATTCGAAGGCTTCAATGGCTTAAGCGTCAAGGCCGCCGGCGAGCGCGGCACCGACCTCGCCGTGCGCCTGGTCTACGCGGATATCTCCCACGAGCTCATCCCAGACCCTATGGACGCGCTCGCCGCCTGCCCGGAGGGCCGCATCGAGGTCCTCGCCAACTACACCGCCTTCCGCGATTTGAAGAAGGCGCTTTCCAAGGAGGCCACCAATGCTTAATATCGGCCTAGTGCTTCCCGACGTCCTCGGTACCTACGGCGACGACGGCAACGCCCTCGTCCTGCGCCAGCGCGCCCGCATGCGCGGCTTCGAGGCGGAGATTCACCCCATCCGCTTGGGCGAGCCCGTGCCCGAGACGCTGGATATCTACACCCTCGGCGGCGGCGAAGATACCGCGCAGATCCTGGCCGCGGACCACCTGATTTCCGATGGTGGCCTTACCCGCGCCGCTAACGCAGGCCGCCCCATTTTTGCCATTTGCGCCGGCCTGCAGGTCCTGGGCGAATCCTTCCGCGCCTCCGGCCGCATCGTCGACGGCGTCGGGCTGCTCGACGCCACCACGGCCGGCATGCAGGACCGCGCCATCGGCGAGGTAGCCTCCGAGCCCACCCGCGCCGGTGTCACCGCGGACCTCACCGAGCCGCTGACCGGCTTTGAAAACCACCTGGGTGCCACCATCCTCGGCCCGTCCGCGCAGCCGCTTGGCACGCTCACCCGCGGCAATGGCAACGCCGACCAGGCCGCCACCGCCGACCTCAGCGACGGCTCCGCCCAGCGCACCTACGAAGGCGCCGTCCAAGGCAGCGTCATCGCCACCTATATGCACGGCCCGGCGCTGGCCCGAAACCCGCAGCTGGCCGATCTCCTCCTCGCCCAGGCCATGGGCGTGGCCCTCGCGGACCTCGAGCCGATTGATATCCCGGCCGTCGACCGCCTGCGCGTCGAACGTTTCAACGCCTCCGAGCCCCCGCGCTCCCAAAGATAGGCCCACACCTGTGGATAACTTCGCCCAGCGGCCGCGAAACCCCCAAGTTATCCACAGGCTCGGCCGCCACCCCTTGTAGCCGCGTGCCCCCGCCCATAGGCTGCGGGGCATGACGTTATTGGAGCAGCTGGGCGACATCGCTAAGCGCGGCGTGGAACTTCTCGAAGAGGCCCACGCCGCCTCTAGCCTGCCCTTGCCCGCGGACCAAGCGCGCACCGTGCGCCGCACCGCCGCGGCCTTCCTCTCGCCCACCAGCCACTCGCGCTACCAATCCCGCGCCCTGGCCGCCGCGCGCCGCAACCAGCACAGCCTGGAGACCCTCGCGCTCATCGCCCGCCGCTCGCGCGGCATTTCTGACCCCACCAAACGCTGGCAATTTCGCGAGAAGCTGTGCGCCACCGCCGGCACCACCGCGCAGGTCTCGCGCGCGGCGACTCGGCTGCTGCGCGAAATCAACCCGCCGCCCGAGCGCGAGGACGGCGGCCGCCGTATCATGCACGGCGAGAAAACTACTCTGAGTTTCACCGGCCCCGCCGCGCAGATGGCCGATATCTGGGCCGCCGCCAAGTCCGACCCGCTGGCCTGGCTCACCGGTTCCCGCGCCGCCGCGGCCGCGACCGTGACCACAAATGTCATCATGGAGCTGCCGGATTACCTGAAAATCCTGACAGGCGACGGCGACGACATCCGCCTCGCGATGACCAATGGCGCGACCATCACCGGCGCCGAACTCGTCCGCCGCACCCTAGCCGGCGCCGGCCTTTTCACGCTCATCCATCCCGAGCGCGGCCCCGTCAATCTCTACCGCACCCGGCAGGCCTCCCCTAAGCAGCGTCGCATGCTCGAGGCCGAAGGCGCCCGCTGCGCCTGGCCCGCTTGCCGACGCCCCGCCTCCGAATGCCAAGCCCACCACCTCATCGAATACTCCCGCGGCGGCCTCACCCACCCCGAAAACATGACGCTGCTCTGCCCGTATCACAACTCCATCAACGGCCTGCCGGGCCGCGGCCGCATGGCCCGCGTCAACGGTCGAATCGCTTGGCTCCCGCCCGCCAGCCGGCACAACGCTACGCCTAGCAGCCCGCATAGCAGCATGCATAGCGGCCACAGCGGTATACACAGCAGCGCAGATAACGGGACGGCCAGCAGAGCGCACGGCCCGCCGGTGTTCACCGGCCGCGCGCGAACCGGGCCCACGGCCGCCGTCCCCTAGCCCGCGCTTGCGGATTCCCCGCGTTAAATGGTCAGGCGGCCAGAGAGCGCGCGGGACAAGGTGAGCTCGTCCACGAACTCCAGATCGCCTCCGAGCGGCATGCCGGAGGCCAATCTGGTGATCTTCAAATCAGGGAAGTCACGCAGCAACCGCACCAAGTATGCGGCGGTGGCCTCGCCCTCGGTATTGGGGTCGGTGGCGAGAATGACTTCGTGGATGGTGGGGGTGGCGTCGTAAAGCGGGGCTTCAGGGGTGGAATCCGCCAGCTCGCGGTCGGGCAGCACGCCGCCCAGGCGCTGTAGCAGCGTGGAAATATTCAAATCGCGCGGGCCCACATTCGCCAGCGGATCCAGCGCTCCACCCAAGACGTGGTAGCGGCCCTCATACTCGCCGGTGCGCTCGATGACCTGGATATCCTTCGGCTCTTCCACCACGCAAATGGTCGAGGCGTCGCGCTGCGAATTAATGCAGATGCGGCAGACATCCTCGCGGGAAATATTGCAGCAGATGCGGCAAAAGGTCACGCCATCGCGCACCGCGCCCAATGCGTTCTGCAGCCGCTCGATGTCCTCGGGCTCCATGTGCAAAACGTGAAACGCGATGCGCTGCGCTGATTTCGGGCCAATGCCCGGCAGGCGCGAAAACTCGTCGATGAGGTCTTGCAGAGGTCCTTCAAACATCAATTACTCCCAAATCAGCAAAAGGCCGCGGCCCCAACCGGGGCAACGGCCTTTTATCGTATCGCGCGGGCTACTGGTTGCCGCCGAAGACATCCTCAAAAGACGGACCACCCTGGCCGCCCATGCCCTGGGACAGCGGGCCAATCTTCTCCTGTGCCAGGCGGCCGGCCGCAGCGTGGGCCTCCTTGAACGCGCCCATGACCAGATCCTGCAGGGTATCGACGTCCTCTGGGTCCACGACAGACTTATCGATCTGCAGGTCCACGAGCTCGGCGCCGCCGGTCATGGTCACCTTAACCAGGCCGTTACCTGCCTGGCCCTCGACGTTGGTGGCGAGGATTTCTTCCTGCGCCTTCTGCAGGTCCGCCTGCACCTGAGCGGCCTGCGCGATGAGGTCGTTCATGTCATTTGCCTGCTGCATTGGGTCTTGGTCAGCCATGTTGTTTCCTTTCTAAATCAACTGTAAATTTCGCTACCGCCCGAGTGTACCGTGCTTGCCGGTTAGGCACGCCGAGCGCCCAGCTCGCGCTCCAGTAGCTCCATAGCTACCTCGGTAGCGCTGCGATGATCCATCTCGCCGGTGGACTGCGCGGCCTCCATCATGTCGCGCTCTTCGTCGTCGCGGGTATAGGCCGGCGGCTCCTCGGGCGGAGCGGCAAAGTCCGGCTCAGGCTCGGGCGGCAGCGGCACGCCGTTGCTGAACTGCGATTCATCGCGCTGCTTGGCAGCCTGCGTCGCCCGTGCGATGCGCGAGCGCCACCCGGGCGCGCTTTCCGGTTTACTCTCCGCCTCCTGGTCGTCGGCAGGCTCGCGCGCCGGCGGATTAGGCTTCCACGCTTCTTTGCTCTGCGGCGGCCGCGGGGCATCGAAACCGGCGGTCTTCGGGTCGGTACCCACCACACAGGTCACGGCCACATCGCGCTGGAACTCCTCCTTGAGCACCTCCACGATGACGGCGTTATTGGCGGGCGCGTTGATGCGCTCGGCCAGCGCGCCGGTGGTGTGTCCCAGCGTCAGGGTGCCATCGCGGAAGCCAAGCACGCGGGCTTCGGCCAGCATGATTTCGGCCACCTTATTCCGCTTTCCGACGCTCCCCCTCAACGCCACCCATTTCTCCCTCACGGCCTCTGCGAAGTCGCCTGTCGGCTCTTCCGCCGCCTGCGGCTGCGCCATTTCCGACGCCTTCTCTGCGCCAGACTCCGGCTTGGTTTCCTGGGCAGATTCCTCTGCACGGGCCGGAACGGGCTTCTCCAGTGGCTCGCGATGCTTCTCCTCAGCCGACGCTGAGTGCGACGCCTCACTCTGCGCCGACTGCGCCGATTGCTGCTCGGGCACCTCTGCCTGCGGGATTTTCCGCTCACGCTGCCACGGGTCCCCAGCCTCTTGCTGCTGCGGTTGCGGCTCTTGGTTCTGAGGCTTCTGCGTGCGTTGCGCCTCGGCGGCCGCCGGCTGCTCGGGTTGCGCCTTCGGCTGCGCATCCGGTTGCGATTCCGGTTGGGACGGGACCTGCGGCTGCGGCTGGTTGGCCGGTGCAGAGGTTGGAGCAGAAGAAGGGGCAGAAGCCTGCTGCTCCTGGGACTTAGCGCGGCGGCGAGCGATGATGGCGGCCGCGGCGGACTGGGGGTCTTGGGCACCGGCAACGGCGGAGTTGGCCGCGGGAGCACCGCCCGGGGTCGCTGGGCCAGCCGGCGCGGGCGAGACCGCAGCAGCATTGGCAGCGGGGGCGGTAGCCGCTGCGGGTGCTGGCGCGGAAGCAGCCGGACCGGTGGATCCGATAAGCAGGTGCGCGCACATGATTTCCAGCAGCAGGCGCGGTGAAGTCGCACCGGTGAGGTCGCTGATGCGGTCGTTGACCGTGGAGGCCAGGTAAGTTAGCTGCGGGCCGGAAAAGCGCTGCGCCTGGGCGGTGAGCACGGAGGCGCGGTCGGTGGGCGCGGAGACGAGGCCGGCTTCGATGGCGCCGGGCACGGCCTGCAGAATCATCAAATCGCGCAAACGGTCAAGCAAATCGACGGCGAAGCGGCGCGGGTCGTGGCCGGCCTCGATGACGTGGTCGACCATCGCGAAGAGGCCGGGTTTGTCTTGGTTGGCGAGGGTTTCGATGGCGTCGTCAAGCAGCGAGACATCGGTGACACCCAAAAGCGGCCGGGCAAGGTCATAGGTCAGGCCATCGGGCCCGGCGCCGGCCAGCAGCTGGTCCAGCAGAGACAAAGTATCGCGCGGGGAACCGCCGCCCGCCTCAATGACCATGGGGTACACGGCGTCTTCGACATGCACGCCTTCGGCCGCAACGGTGCGCTGCAGCAGGCCCTTCATGGCCGGCGGGGTCAGCAGGCGGAAGGGATAGTGGTGGGTACGCGAGCGAATGGTGCCGATGATTTTCTCCGGCTCCGTGGTCGCGAAGATGAAAATGACGTGCTCGGGCGGCTCCTCCACCACCTTGAGCAGCGCGTTCGCACCGGAGGGCGAGATCATATGCGCCTCGTCAATAATGAAGATGCGGTAGCGCGATTCGGCCGGAGCGTAGTAGGCGCGGTCGCGCAGCTCGCGCATGTCCTCCACGCCGTTGTGCGAGGCGGCGTCGAGCTCCGTCACGTCCAGGTTGCCCGGGCCGCCGGGGGCGAGGGAGACGCAGGAATCGCATTTGCCGCACGGCGTCGAGGTCGGCCCGTGCTCGCAGTTGAGCGAACGGGCCATAATCCGCGCCGAGGAGGTCTTGCCGCAGCCGCGCGGGCCGGAAAAGAGGTAGGCGTGGTTGATGCGCCCTGCGTCAAGGGCGGCGGATAGCGGCGTGGTGACCTGCTCTTGGCCCACGACCTCCGCGAACGTTGCTGGACGATATTTCCGGTATAAAGCCACGGTTAGCCAGTTTACCGGCTAACCCTCGCGCGACCAGTCCAGCAGGTCAATGCCCTGCTCGGCCACCGCTCCCTGCAGCTTGCCGACGCCCTCTTCTACCCCAAACGCATATTCCGAATCCGTCAGCATGAGCAGCTGCAAGATGAGGGTCAGGCGGCCCTCCTCGCGAAACTGCGGGGTCTGCCCGCCCCACAGGTACGGGGCGATGAACAGTCCGTGGTGCACGGTGATATCTGGGACGTCAAGGATGGACGGCAGCATCACGCCCGGCTGCGCCGGCAGCAGGCCGCCGGCCTTTTCGAAGGTGTCAGCCGCGGCGTTGATGGCGGCGGCCACCTCGGGCTGCCCGGTGCGTGCCACCGTGAGCAGCTCGCAGCGCACATCGGTGCCGTCGTCCTGGCTTTGCAGGCCGGTGTCGGTGGTGTTGAAGGTGGTGGTGAGGGCGAGCGATTGGGCGTCGGCAAGCGAGGCAAGGCCTAGCCGGCGCTTATCGACGTAGCGGAACTCCAGCGGCGCCGGGATAATCTCGCTCAGCCACAGGGCAGACTCGTCGGCGTTGATTTTAGGCCCCCAGCTTCTCCACGGCGGCGAGCAGGACGCAGGTGGCAACGCCGTCCATCGCGGCCTCGACCTCTTCCTGCGGCGGCAGGGTTGGGGCGAGGCGGATATTGCGGTCGTTATCGTCCTGACCATAAGGGAAGGCGGATCCGGCCTGAGTGAGCAGGATGCCGGCATCGCGCGCGAGCTCCCAGACGCGGTTGGCGGTGCCGTCGACGACGTCGAGGGAGATGAAGTAGCCGCCCTTCGGGTTGGTCCACTGCGCCACCTCGTACTCGCCGAGGCGCTTGTCCAGGATGCGCAGCACGGCATCGAACTTGGGCTTAATCAGCGCTGCGTGGCGGCGCATCACGGCGCGCACGCCCTCGGCAGAGCCGAAGAACTCGTGGTGCGCCAGCTGGTTAATCTTATTGGGGCCGATGCCGCGGATGCCCGCGTGCTCCAGGTACCACTCGAGGTTGTCCTCCGAGGTGCCGAAGAAGCCCACGCCCGCGCCCGCGAAGGTGATCTTCGAGGTAGAGGACATGGCCCAGAAGCGGTTCGGGTTGCCTTCTTCCGCAGCGATATCCAGAATCGGCAGGATTTCCGGGAAGTCCTCGGTCAGGGTGTGCACGGCGTAGGCGTTATCCCACACGATGCGGAAGTCCGGCGCGCCGGCCTCCATGCGGGCGAGGCGGCGGGCCTTGTCTTCAGAAATCACAGCGCCGGTGGGGTTAGCGAACATCGGCACTACCCACATGCCCTTGACTGCCGGATCCGCCACCAGCTTTTCGACGGCCTCTACATCCGGCCCGTCCTCCTCCATTGGCACCGTGACCAGCTCGAAGCCGAACTGCTCCGTGATGGCAAAGTGACGGTCGTAGCCCGGCACCGGGCAAATCCACTTGAGCTTTTCTTCCTTGCTCCACGGCTTCACGGAATCATTGGTGCCGAAGAGAAACGCCCAAGAAATCAGGTCGAACATGATGTTCAGCGAGGACGAGTCTGCGGCAACCAGCAGCTCTGGGTCCATGTTGGTCAGCTTGCCCCAGATATCGCGCAGTTCTTTGATGCCCTTTTGGTTGCCGTAGTTACGCAGGTCGTTTCCGGCCGCGTCGGTGTAATGGCCTAGGCCGGGCAAAGCGAGGAGATCGTTGGAGAGGTCCAGCTGCGCCTTCGCCGGCTTGCCGCGGGTCAGGTCCAATTTCAGGCCCTTAGCCTTAAGATCCTCGTAGTCCTTACGGACCTGGGCGGCGAGCTCCGCGAGTTCGGACGATTCCAAAGTAAGAAGCGACATGCGTATGTCTACCTTCCATGTATAGGGCGACTTTTAGCCCCCAATAGTAACGCACGCCATACAAAAAGGGGACCCCGCGCACCCGCCAGAGCCTCCTGACCCTTGCTGCATTCCTGCCCTGGGGGAGTTCAGAGGATGGACGCCACGCGGAATCCTGCCCCATACTTTAACGCCCGCGCGCCGGTTTAGCCAAATGGGCCTCCGGCCGCACGGGCTACCACCGCCCACCGGCGCGCAACCCAAGGACTATCCGACACAAACGGCATTAGATCGCCAGAAATAGGCCCTGACCTGGCGATTGGTAAAATAATTGCCACGGCTGCTAATGTTTCTTCTCGGAGGATTCGACTAGCGGCCTATGTCACACGCCTGGAACGCGTGCGGGGTTCACGCCCCTCGTGGGTTCAAATCCCACATCCTCCGCCAAAGGAAATCCCGGCTCCTGCTTCACCGCACGGAGCCGGGATTTTTGTTGTATACGGGCGCGCGGCCGCGCTTGCCGACGCCGCTATCCCTAATCGATGACCGGCGGCTCGTAGCCATCCGCCTTCAGCCACGCGACGTGCGGCGGCGTATTCATCCCCCACTCAGTGCGCGCCCAGAGGAAAGCCTGGGAGACCTCGGCCTCGGAATAGCCGCCATCGCGCAGGTATTGCCGGAATCCGTTCGGGCCCGAGTCTTTGATCCAGAGCCAGACGTAGTCGTCGAGGGAGTCGTCGGCAAGCAAGCCCTCCAGCCCGGTCGGAACGAATTCGCGCTCGGCGCGCACGCGGTCCGCTAGGTCCTGGTCAAGGAAGTCGTAGAGGTAATCCAGCGCGTCCTCAAGCTGCGCATAATCGAAGGGATCCATGCCGCCCAGCCTAGTGGCGCTTGGTGCCCAAGACCATGCGGTCAATTTCCTCGAGCACCTCATCCACAATGGCTGGGTTATAGGCCCGGTAGCCGCGCATGCGTAGCAGCTCCTCCTGTGCGGCCGCCAGGGCAGTCCGGCGGGCCTCCAACGCCACATGGCGGGCCTGCCAGGCGCGCTGTACGCGGGAATCATCGGAGACATCCTCGCCATCGCCCAGCCGGTCCTCGAACCACTTGATAACGTTGGCGGAAATTTCAGGGTCGACCTTCTCGGCGTCGGCAGTAATGTGGCCGTCCGGCCGGAAGTGCGACAGGGCCTCGATGCTGGCCGCACGCGCGCGGCTCACCACGGCGGCGCGCATCTTATCGCTGGCAATCTGGGAGGCTTCCGTAAGGTCGAGGCGCTCCATCAGCCACGGCAAGAGCAGGCCGGGCACCACCATCGTGACCAGCAAGACGGTCAACGCGATGACGGCAAGCTCGTGGTGGAAACTGAATACACCGGCCGGGATAGACAGCACCAGCGCCAAGGTGACTAGGCCGCGCATGCCGGACCACGTCATCAGCAACACCTCCTGCAGGCGCAGCGGCGCCACGCGCGGGCGGCCGCGGGAGACGTTGATGCGGTAATAGATGTACATCCACACCAAGCGGACGACGAAAGCCACAAGGGACAAGATGACACCCACCACCACGGAGTGCCACAGGTCCGAACCCACTTCCCCAATGGCGGTATTGACCGTCAGGCCAATGAGCCCGAAAGCCACGCCGGTAAAGAGCAGCTCGATGGTCTCCCAGAAGGCCTGGCCGGACAGGCGGTCCTCGGCCTGAATATCGGCACGGGAATTAAGCTCCACGGCCGCAATGACCACGGCGATAACGCCGGAGGCGCCGAGTTCCTCCGAGATGAGATAGACCGCAAACGGCGTCACCCAAGTCAACGCGTTGCGCGCGGTGACGTCGTGGACGTGGGTGATAAACAGGGCCACCAGCCGGCCGACGACCCAACCCAGGCCGCCCGCCACGAATGCGGAGTAGAAGAAGTTGAGTACGCCGCCGCCGAAGGAGAGCTCATCGCCTTGGGTCACGGCCGTCAGCGCGAGATTGAAGGCGACGATAGAAGCGGCGTCGTTAAACAAGCCCTCGGTCTGCAAGGTGGTGATGATGCGGCGCGGGATGCCGGCGGGCTCGGCCACGGCGTCAACGGCAACGGGGTCCGGCGGGGCGATGGCCGCGCCGATGAGGATGGCCGCGGCCAGGCTGATGCCGGGCAGGAAGGCATAGGCCGTGAAGCCAACGGCCAGCGTGGTGGCGACCACCAGCAGCACGGACAGGCTCAAGATGGTCACCCATTGCTCGCGGATAACACCCCACGAGGTGCGCCGGGCCAGCGCCCACAGCAGCGGCGGCAGGAAGATGGGCAGGATGAGCTCGGTAGGCGGTTCAAACTGGGGCAGGCCGGGCACGAAGACCGCGCAGGCGGTAATGATCGTCAGCAGGGCCGGCCACGGCAGCCCAATCTTGTCACCGATGGCGACGACGAACACGGTCAACAGCATGAGCCCAATGAGCACCAGAAGAACGTCCATGGGCCCAGATTTTACCCGCGCCAGGTATAGGGCTCAGGGCTTAAGCGCTCGGGCGCGAATTGCGCGAGCAGATCCGCGGCACTGTGAGCTTCGTACCCCAGCGAGGCCGCCAGCTGCTTGACGACGTCCCCCTCATTCCCCATCTCCCGCATGGTCACCGCGCCATCGCGCTTGGCCAGGCGCTCGCCGGATGCATTGAGCACGAGCGGGACGTGGATGTACTCCGGCGGTTCGATGCCGAGCAGCGAGGCGAGGTAAGCCTGGCGCGGCGCGGAGGAGAGCAGATCATCACCGCGGACCACTTGGTCGATGCCTTGGTAGGCATCATCGACGACGACGGCCAGGTTATAAGCCCAGCCAGTGTCTTGGCCGCCACGGCGCAGGATGAAGTCATCGACGTCGCCCGTATAGGTGCCGTGGAGGGCGTCGTGGATGGTGAATGTGGGGACGTCGGCAAGCAGGCGAAGGGCGGGCTGGCGATTCTGGGCCGCAAGCTCGGCACGCTTGACCGCGCGCTGGTCTTCGGTGAGGTTGCGGCAGGTGCCCGGGTACTGGCCGGGAATGGCGTGCGGGGCGCGGGAGGCCTCACGGATATCCTTGCGGGAGCAATAGCACTCGTAGGTGGGCAGCTGGGCCAGAGCCTGTTCATAGGCGACGTCGCGGTCGTGCTGGTAGATGACCTCACCGTCCCAGTCCAGCCCGAGCGCGCGCAGATCCGCAAGCTGGCGCTCGGCCGACTCCTGGGAAGAGCGCTGCTTATCGATGTCCTCCACGCGCACCACAAAGCGCCTGCCCGTCGACCGGGCGAAAAGCCACGCCAGAAACGCCGTGCGGAGGTTGCCAAAGTGCAGATCGCCCGAGGGGCTGGGCGCGTAACGGCCGGCGCCGGTGGTCGCGGAATTCATGCCCACAGTCTACGGGCTGGCACAATGGCGGGCATGGAAAAATCGAACGGCGCTGAGGTGCGCTTCATTCCCGTCCGCTCCACCCTCTACCCCTGGCTGGTCACCGTGTTTGTGGTGACCTTCCTGATTTCTAATATCAACGCCACCAAGGGCGTGCAGCTCGGCCCGCTGGTCACCGACGGCGCCTTTTTCCTCTTCCCGCTGGCCTATATCGTCGGCGATGTGCTCTCGGAGTGCTATGGCTTCAAGTCCACCCGGCGCGCGGTCTACATCGGCTTCGCGATGGCCATCCTGGCGGCCGTGTGTTTCTATATCGCCATCTGGCTGCCGGCGGCTGATTTCTACGAGGGCCAGGAGGCCTTCGCCGCCACCCTTGGCCTGATGCCGCAGATCCTGGCCGCCTCGCTGGCCGGCTACCTGGTGGGCCAGTTGCTGAATGCCTGGACGCTAACCGCGATGAAGAAGCGCTCCGGCGAAAAGGGCCTCTTTGCGCGCCTTATCGCCTCCACAGTGGTGGGCGAGTTCGGCGATACGCTGCTCTTTTGCGCCATCGCCGCGCCGGTTATCGGCGTAGACACCGTGGGCGGGTTCATCAATTACGTCATCGTGGGCTTCGTATGGAAGACCCTGATGGAGGCCGTCATGCTGCCGGTGACGGCCGCGGTCATTAAGTGGGTAAAGAAGCGCGAGGACTACTTGCCGGCGTAGTACCGGCCGAGGAATTCATCGCGGTAGGCCTCGTAGTAGCCGCCGTCGATGGCGGCGCGGATATTATCCACCAGGCGAATCATGAACTCCACGTTGTGGATGGTGCACAGCGTGCCGGCGAGGAATTCCTTCGCCTTGAGCAGGTGGTGCAGGTATGCGCGGGAGTAATTCTCGGATACGTATCCGCCGAATTCCTCGTCGACGCCGGCAAAGTCCCGCTTGAAGCGCGCATTGGTAAGGTTCATGCGGCCGTCGAGAGTGTAGACGCCGCCGCGGCGCGCCAGACGAGTGGGCGCCACACAGTCGAAGGTATCGGCGCCCGCCTCGACGGCGGTGAAGATATCGTCCGGCTCGGAGATGCCGAGCAGGTGGCGCGGCTTGTCCTCGGGTAGCTCATCGCAGACCCAGCCGACGATGGTGCCCAGGTTTTCCTTTTCCAGCGCGCCGCCGATGCCGAAGCCGCCGAAGCCACGCTTGCCGTCCTCGCGGGCGGCGCGGTCGAGGTCGAGCAGGCCGCGGGTGGCCTGGCGGCGCAGGTCCTCGTACTGCGCGCCTTGGACCACGCCCCACAGCGACTGCTTCGGGCGGTGGGCGCGCTCGCGGGTGAGGCGATCGTGCTCATCCAGGCAGCGTTTAGCCCAGCGGTGCGTGCGCGCGACGGATTCCTCCTGGTAGGTGCGCGTATCAACCAGCGTGGTCAGCTCGTCGAAGGCAAACATGATGTCTGCGCCCAGCCCGTGTTGGATCTGCATGGACTTCTCGGGGGTAAAGCGGTGCTTGGAACCATCGATGACGGATTTAAAATCCACGCCGTCCTCGTCCACCTGCGCCATGCGTTCCTTCTTGGCGGCGCGGATATCCTTATCGCTGAGATCCGCAACGTCCATCGCAAGGACCTTTTTGAAGCCCACGCCCAGGGACATGACCTGGAATCCGCCGGAGTCGGTATAGGTCGGGCCATGCCAGTTTTCAAACTCGGCCACGCCGCCGGCCTCGTCCACGATGTCGTGGCCCGGCTGCAGGTAGAGGTGGTACGCATTCGACAAGATGGCCTGCGCACCAGTGGAGCGAATTTGTTCCGGGGTCAGCGTCTTGACCGTGGCTTTGGTGGCCACCGGGATGAAGGCGGGGGTCTGGATATCACCGTGCGGGGTGTGGATGACACCGCTGCGGCCGTGCTTGCCGGGGCCTTCGGGCAGGCGCTTGCCGACGTCGAAACTCAAGTCCATCTTTACTCTTCTTCCTTGTGTGCAGGGCTAGGGGTTGGGCTAGGGGTAGCGTGTTTAGCTTCCCATTCTTCTTCCAGGGCGGTGCCTTCGATATCCAGGGTGGGCAGAATCTTCTCCAACCACTTTGGCATCCACCACGTCGCGCGGCCCATGAGGAACATGGTGGCGGGGACGAGGGTCATGCGGATAAAGAAGGCGTCGAAAAGCACGCCGGCGGCCAAGGCAAAGCCAAAGATCTGAATGAAAGGCAGCGGCTGATTAATAAAGGCCACGAAGACCGAAATCATAATAATGGCCGCGGCCGTGACCACGCGGGCGCCCTGGGTAAAGCCGGTGATAGTGGCCTCGTCCACGGCGCTATATCGCCCGCCGGTGCCCTCCGGATGCCGCGAGATATGCTCGCGCATGCGGGTGACCAAAAAGACCTGGTAGTCCATCGCGAGGCCAAAGGTCACGCCGATGAGGAAGATCGGCATGAAGGAAATCAGCGGGCCCGGCGCGGGGACTAGGTCCCACAGGCCTTCCTGCCAGACCAGGACGGTCAGGCCGAAGGCGCCGCCGACGGACAGCAGGAAGCCCAGGCCCGCAACCAGCGGCACCAGGATGGAGCGGAAGACCAAAAGCAGCAGCACGATGGCCAGGCCCACGACGATGGCCAGGTACGGCGCCATGGCTTCCTCGAGGCGCTCGGTGATATCGAGCTGCACGGCAGTCAGGCCGGTCAAGCCGATGTCGGTGCCGGTGGCATCCTCGATCTCGCTGGTGGCCGAGCGCAGCGCGTGCGCAACGTTGACCGTCGCGGCGTCAGTCGGCGCGGTGTCTGGCGTGACCATGATCTGTGCGGCGCGCTTGTCCTCGCTGAGGCCGACGATCTGCGCGTGTTTGACGCCGCCCAGGCCCTTGAGCTGGTCCGCGGTGTACAGGAAGGACGCGAGCGCGGCCTTATCCTCCGGCGAGGCATTGTCCGCATCGCCTTCCGCGGTATCTACAACCTCAGCGACCGGGGCGATTTCCGGCTCGGCCTCGGGCTGGTCCGGCTGCGGCTGCTCAGGGGCTACGTCTTCCGGCGCCACGTCTTCCGGTGCAGCGTCCTCGGGCGCGGCCTCCGCGTCTGGGGCGGGGGCGGGCGTGGGGGCTGGTTCGGACTGGGATTGGGCGTCGACAAGCGGGGCGAGGGCGCCGGCATCCGCGTTGACCGTGTGGGCATCGACCACGGCGAGGAAGGGGCCGTTGACGCCGGGTCCGAAGCCCTCGGACATGATGTCGGCAGCCTTGCGCTGGGTGGTATCGGGATTGGAGGTGGTATCGGCCGGAAGGGCGAGCTCCATGTGGAGCACCGGCGCGGTCATCGCGCCCAGGGAGAGCACAACCAACGCCATGGCCAGGCCGGGGACCTTCTGGACCAGGCGCACCCAGCGGTTGCCCATGGTGGGACCACGGCGGCGCTTGCCCTTACGGGTCGGGTTGCCGGCCACGCCGGGGATGCGGCCATTGAAGGCCTTATCGCCCAGCAAGCCGAGCATCGCGGGGATGAGCGTAAGCGACACCAATACGGCGATGGCGACGGTGCCGGCGGCAGCCAAGCCCATGGCCGTCAGGAAGCCAATGCGCGCAATGAGGAGCGCGAAGAGCGCAGTAAAGACGGTCGCGCCGGCAAAGACCACGGAGGAGCCGGCGGTTCCCACCGCCATGCCTGCGGCATCGGGCCCATCCATGCGGCGGCGCTCGGCACGGTAGCGGGAAAGGATAAACAGTGCATAGTCAATGCCCACGGCAAGGCCAATCATGATGGCCAGGACCGGGGTCATATTATTGAGCTCAATCCAGTGGGTGGCGATGAACATACCCAGCGCGCCTAGTCCCACGCCGATGACGGCGGACACCAAAGGCATACCCGAAGCAACCAGGGAGCCGAAGGTAAAGATGAGCACGATAAAGGCAACGCCGAGGCCGATGATCTCAGAAGTGGAATTGACCGCGATTTCATCGCCGAAGCCGGCACCATTGCCTTCTACCGTGAGGCCGCGGTCGCGGGCAATGTTCATTGCCTCGGTAACGGTGTCTTTGTCGGCCTGCTCCACGCTATAGGGCGACTCGGCGTCGAAATTGAAGGTGGTATAGGCAATGGTCTCGTCATCATTGACCATGGCGAGGTTGTCCGCGTCCGCACGGGCGGATGCTTCCGGCAGCCCCATATCCGTGAACTGGTGGATCACCTGGTCCTGCAGGCGAGGCGAGACCTCAAGCGGGTTGCCAAAGCGCGTGGTATCGCCCATCTCTAGGTTGTCCTCGAGGTAGGAGATGGTGGCGTCGATGGCCTCGCGGTTGGCGGGATCAGAAAGCTTCTGGCCGTCTGGGGCCTTGAAGACCACGTTGACCGAGGGCGAGTTGGCAGGATTGCCGCCCTCTGGGAAGAGGTCCATGGTCTTGTAGGTGGCGTCGATGGACGGGGTTCCCTTGATGGAGAACTCGCTCGTCATCGGTTTCATCAGCAAGGCGGCGGCACCGCCGACGGCGGCGAGCAGCAGCAGCCATGCCACGATGACCTTCCACTTATGGAGGAAAGACCAGCGCCCAAGACGATAAAGCAGTTTAGCCACGGGTAGATGTACCTTCGCATTCGCGTGGGGGACGGGTTGAACTTTGCCCTAGTGTAGTGGCCATACCCCACAATCCCCTATCGCGAAGCCACCTGCGTCCCAGTTTTCACAGCTGGCGGCCAGCCAGCCGGATTCCCCGTGCCTGCCGGAAAATTGGGCAAAAGAAAATCCCGACCTGCGTAAACAGGCCGGGATCCCGGTGCGGTGGCGGCGGGATTTGAACCCGCGGTTGGGGGTTACCCAACAATCGCTTTCGAGGCGATCACCTTCGGCCGCTCGGACACGCCACCGCGTTCCAGATTACGGGAGTGGGCCCGAGCGACAAAATCGCTGCGCCGGCGGGGTGCCAGCGCAGCGATATGAGAAACGGGGACGAGGATTAGTCGTCCTTCAGGCCACCGATAACCTCGTTGGCCTTGTCCTTGATGCCTTCGGCAGCGTCAGACAGCTTGTCCTTAGCCTCGGAGGTGACCTGGTCGGCCTTGCCCTCGTTAGCTACGTCCTTGTTGTCGGTAGCTTCGCCGTAGGCTTCCTTTGCCTTGCCTACAAGGCCATCCTTCTTGTTTTCCAAATCGCCCATGTTCACTCCTTTGAGTAGACGGTTGTTGTATGACAACCAGTGTACGCACGTTTAGCGCAGGCCGTCGAAGAAGTTTCGGAGCAACCCAGCGCATTCGTCTTCGAGCACGCCGCCGCGGACCTGCGGGGTAAAGGGGGCGGTGGGGGCACGCAGGACATCGATAAGCGAGCCGCACGCGCCGGTCTTGGGCTCGAAGGCGCCAAAGACCACGGAAGAAACACGGGCAGCTTGCAAGGCGCCGGCGCACATGGCGCAGGGTTCTAGGGTGACGACGAGTTCGCAGCCGGAAAGCCGCCAGCCATCGCCGTGCACGCGAACGGCCTGGCGAATGGCCTCGACCTCGGCGTGGGCGGTCGGGTCCGCAAGCTCTTCGCGGCGGTTGACGCCGGTGGCAAGTTCGGTTCCGGTGGCGTCGTAAAGCACCGCACCCACGGGGACGTCGCCGGCCGGCGTACGCTTGGCGACGTCGAGGGCGCGGCGCATCCGAGCCTCAGCGCGCAGCAAGAGCTCAGGCGTTAACAATGACGTCTTCCAACTCATCGCCAAAGCCGAGCTCGCCGGCGATGCGCAGCAACATATCGGAAGGCCAGTCCTCATCATTGTCAATGATGTAGCCCACCTGGTCCTCGGATAGACCAAGGTCAGCGAAGATATCGAAATCGCCCTCGCCATAAGGATCGGCCTCTTCGGGGTCCACATCCGGGATTTCATGATCGTTGATATCCATGAAATCGGCGGCGAAGTCATCGTCCACGCCATAGGTAGCATCCGAGATGAGCATCTTCACCCCGCCCGGCGCTGGGCGCACGGCAATAAAATAGGCATCCTCCACGCACAGCAGCGCGAACGCAGCACCCTCGGAACGCAGGCTGCGCACCGCATTGATGGAGGTCTGTGGATCCTCAAAGTCATCGTTGAAGCTGCGCACCAGCCATTGGCCCGCGTTGCGGGCGACGGTTACTGCGAAGGAGTAATTTTCGTTGCTCATACCTCGTGAGATTAGTCGTGTTGTGCCACAATTGTCATCGTGAGTTCTCAAGATGTTCAACGCCCTATCTGCATTATTGGCCTCGGCCTCATCGGCGGCTCTTTGCTGCGCGATCTCGCCGGATACAATCACCCCGTTTTTGGCTACAACCACTCCACGTCCGGCGCCCGCACTGCAGTAAAGCAGGGTTTTGACGTCACCGATGATCTTCCGGCGATTTTGACCCGCGCGGAGACGGAGAACGCGCTCATTGTCATAGCCGTGCCTATGGGCGCGGTGGGCGAGGTGCTTGACGCTATTCAGGAGCACGCGCCGAGCTGCGGTATTACGGACGTCGTTTCCGTGAAGACGGCCGTGCGCCAGCAGGTGCTGGAGCGCGGAATGGAGTCGCGCTATGTGGGCGGCCACCCGATGGCGGGCACGTCAAAGTCCGGTTGGGATAACTCGCAGAAGGATTTGTTCCGCCGCGCGGCGTGGGGCATTACCTATGACTACGCCGCCGAGTGCGAGGCGCGCGGGGAAAAGATTCCGAAGCAGTGGATTGAGACCTTCACCGAGGTCGTGCGCATGACCCAGATGGTGCACGCAGAGGCTGTGCCTATCCGCGTGGCTAATCACGATGCCGCGGTGGCGCGCATTTCCCACCTGCCACACGTCTTTGCGGAGATCCTCGCCGTGGTGGGCGATAACGGCGGAATCCTGGCGCAGTCCCTGTCTGCCGGTTCTTTCAAGGACGCTACCCGCGTGGCCGGCACTCACCCGGAGCTGGTGCAGCAGATGTGCGAGACCAATGCGCCGGCGTTGGTGGAGGCATTGGACGAGGCCTTGGGCTTGCTGCACGACGCCCGCGAGAAGCTCGACTCCCCTGAGCCTTCCATCGCTGAACTTACCGACGCCGGCTACCGCGCCCGCACCCGCATCGATGCCCGCTCCGGCGCGCGCAAGGAATCGGTCTCCCCGGTCAAGATTTCTTCCCGCCCGGTGCTGCGCCTGCACCCAGGCGGCCCGAAGTGGGTGGCGCAGCTGCGCCAATCCGAGTCCCTGGGCGGACGCATCGAGATTTTCTAGCCCTTGCGGCCGCGGTTGCGCAGGCGGGGAATCCGCGCCAGCACCGCGGCGGCGATCAGGCCGATGGCGGCTATGCCCGCATAGAGCCCCGCACGATCTGCACTGGTCTGCGGGGTTTTCGGCGGTTCAGGGGTGGTCTCTGCGGTAAGGATTGCTTCCTTATCGCGGCCGCTCACCACGCCTTCTACCCAGTCCTTGGTGCCGGCCAGCGTGGTGATTGCCGCGCTTGGCGAGGGCAAGTCCGGATCCCCATTCGCCGTTCCCGCGGTGGCCAAACCGGCAAGCTTTCCGTCGACGAAGAAAGGCCCGCCGGAGTCGCCGCCCTGCATGCCTGCGCGGCCGGTGGAGTGCACATCGAGGATCGCGCTTTCAATCAGCGGCATCGCTTCGCCGGCCGGTACGCTTTCTGTCCCCTCTGGTGCGCTGAGCCCCGGCATGGCCTCGGCCGCGGGAATGCTTTCTCCGCCAGCGGCATCCTCGGCGGCAACCTCGGCGCCAACCTCGGAGGCGTCTGCGGCACCTGGTTCGGTGGAGCTAGCGGGGCCAGCAGGGCCGGCGCCGAGGAGCTCGGCCACTTCCATCTCCGCCTGCGGCAGCTGCCCGCGGCGCGCCATGGATGAACTGCTGCTCCAGCCGTAAAGCGTACCGCGCTGACCGGGTTCTGGCACGTGAGTGGAAATCTCGGCCGGGGTGGTGTCGGTGACGGGGGTGGTGAGGTGGAGAAGGGCGGCGTCGGAAAGCGGGGATAGCGCCCACGAATCGGCGTCGTAGGTGGTGCCATTGATGCGGGCCTGCGTGCCCTCATTGTTGACGGACTCGAGGCAATGGCGCGCGGTAAGCACCCACTGGGCGGCTACGAGGGTGCCGGTGCAATCGCCGAAGCTGCCCACGCGCCCGATTTTCAATTGCGCCACGGTGCGAGACTCCGCTGAGTCTTGGGCCGGCTCGCCGTGTTCGAGGGCACTGGCAGGGGCGGTGGTCAATGCCACGATGCCGGCGGTAAGCAGGGCGGGGAAGATTTTGTGCTGCATGATTAGTCCTTCTTTCCGGCAGGAACGGCGATGGCGATGATCTTAGCGACGGCCCATTCGGCCGGCCCCTTCCCTATCAGGCGGCGCCATAGGCTCGCGAAGACGAGGAAAAGGGCGATAAACGCGCAGGCCCAGCCGGTATTGTGGAGGGAGACGTGGCTCTGCCAGTAGTAAGCGGTGAGCACATGCAGGATGTAGATGCTCAGCGACATCGCCCCCAGCGCAGCAAAGGGATACGCCAGCTTAGGCACCGCTCGACCGATAAGCAGGCATAGATGGAGGACGATGGCGGCGACGGCGATGGATAGGACAATCTCTCCTAGCACGCCGGTGTGGCCGGTAAAGCGCAACCAGCCAGGCATATCCGGGGTAAAGCGGAAGTAAAAGCCGGCTGCCGCAACGGCCGCGGCGATGGCAGTGGACACCCACTGGGCAGCGGCACGGGCGCTGCGGATATAGATCTCATAGAGCAGCATGCCAGCAAGGAAATAGGCACAATAGGCCAGCAGCGGATAGACCTGCGGAAGGGTCAGCGGCGCATATTTTATGGTCGCGGCGGCGGTAGCAGCGGCGAGAAGCAGGAGCTTCCACCACCAGCGCAGCGGCGGGACCCAGGACACCAGGATCATCGTGATGCCGATGACCACGAGGACGATTTGAATCTCACCGCCCACGGGCAGCAGGGCGAGGCCGATAAGTGTGATTATGCAGCCGCGGGCGATGATGCGCAGGAACGTGGTCGCCGTGAAATCGCGGGAAATAAGCATCAACGTGACGCCGGCCAGAACGGCGAATAGTGCGGCGGGCAGGCCATTTAAAGTGACCTTGGTATGCCACACCAAGGAGGCCATATGCAGAACTATCATGCCGATAATCGCAAGTGAGCGGGCTATATCGAGCCCTACAATGCGCGAGGGTGCTAACACCTAGCGTTCTCCTTCAAGACGGAGGGGAACGCGTCACCGCGCTCCCCTTGTTAATAAAGACTTTCTTTTTCTACTAAGCCTGTCTGGGAGGTTGCTGCGAATATTTTATACGTGTCCTGCATTTTATAAGTGGATTGCGTGAGACTTGTGCGGACCTAGTCAGCGGACCTAGTCGCGGAAGGAACTATCGCGGCGCTTGCGCGAACGGGAAGGATCGGCGGCCAGCTTTAGAAGCGGGGCTGCGGCGATGCCGATGGCCAAGCCGGCCAAAAAGAGCCAGAACATGCCAGAGCCCAGCCACAGCATAAGGCCGAGGATGGCGCCGGCGATGAGGCCGGAAACAAGCGAGGAGGTCTTCATAGAAGCGGAACTTAGGTGAGGCGGGCTAAGATACAAGAAAAGCCGCCCGAAGGCGGCTGATTTTGTGCGCCCGGAGGGATTCGAACCCCCAACCTTCTGTTGTTAGCTCACCTGTTTGACCAGGATAGCGGAAGATTGCACGGGTTGCTTTTCGATTGACAGCATACCCTGTATGCAGGACAAATAGCAATTAAATCAAACCACATACAACGGCATACAATCCCCAAAGCGTGTGATTAGTGTGGGATAAAAATAACGTACACATGTGCTACTGTTCGAGGTGTCGGGCTTGGGTATCCGTTGACACCGTTCATCTATTTCGTTCTTCCCAAGCCCGTTTAAGCGTTTTAGGGGTAACTACCACCCGTCTGCGATTCTTCAACGCCTTAGACGGCGATATTGAACAGGCAAAACGCAAACACACCCCGGCCAATACGGCGCTAGGGTGTGCTGATACTAAAAGCGGGTTAGAACTCTAAGTCTGCTCCGGGTAGCTGGGAAACGTCTACCGATTCCGTGGCCCCCGGTTCCGGTGCATTCAACTGTTCGCCTGCACGCTGCAGATAGTTAATCTTTGCGTCTACCGAATGACTAACCGCCTGCACCTTATCTGCATCTTCCTTAGCGGCCTTGTACTCCGGATAGTTATTGAGTGTGTGCCCGTCAATCGCTTCTTGGGATACAAGGCCACGTGCCACGGACTCATTGATTAGCAGGGTGCGGGTTGCCGATGCGGGCATATCGTCGAATGCGGCCAGGGCGGCTTTGCTGTCAAAGTTTGGGCGCTGCATCATGCGGGATACTGCCAGTTCCGCTGCTAGTTGCTCGGTGGCATCGTTGGCGGTGGGAAAGATGGTTTCGCGGTAGTCTGCAGCCTTTTGAAGTGTCCCAGGTTTTGTTCCGTCTGAGTAGATGGGAAAATCTGGAATATGCCAAGAAAATTTGACCAGGATGCA
>NZ_JASPGT010000030.1:0-2358 GCF_030228885.1 Corynebacterium sp. MSK195
GCGATGATGGTGGCGGTGGCACTATCGCAGGTCAAAGATAGTGTGGTGGTGTTATCCGGGTTGTAGTTGATGCGCAGACGCGGTTCGGGTTGTTGTTCTTTGTCTTCGGGGCGCAGGTGGGTGTCGATGAAGGTGCGGATGAAGCGGCGCAGATCCGCGTCGGTGGGGACTGTTTGGTTGGGTGTGGTGGGGGTGAGGAAGTCTGCGAGTGCGGCGTCGATGGCTTCAAGATGCTCTGGGTTATCTTCAAGCCTGTTGAGTTCGCGATCGATGATGCGCAGTTTGATCAGGTCGAGTATCCAGTGCTGGCCTTGGACTTCGGTGACTAGGGGTAGTTGGCGCATGCGGAAGTGGGCGCGCAGGAAGCCTAGGAGTTTGTTGTAGGAGATGCCGAGGTCTTTGGCGAGGCTGGTGAGGCTCAGGTCGACGTCGTCGTCTAGTTGGGGGAGGATGGCGCGGTAGAGGAACCAGGAGGTTTTGCGTGTGTAGGTGCCGGCTTTGCCGATGTGGTTGCCGGGTGCGTTGGTGGTGTAGAACGCTTCCGGCACATCACCATCGTCTAGGTGATCGATGTCGGGGTGGTCACCTATGAGGAGGGTGTCTGGGTAGTCGAGGGTTGTATCTGGTTCGGGTCGGGTGAGTGTGGCAGTCATGGGGCGGGGCACTCCAGCAGAGAAGAACAAAGTTCGTATGTGTTTTCTAACGAGTGCCTTTATAGTATCCCGGCTGGTGGACATGTGTCCCCTGTGGGGGTGTTTATGTTCGAATAGGCTCCCCTAAATCCGCAGGGATCCCGAGAGTCGCGCCACGACCAGCAACGGGGGTAAAAGCAAAGGTTTAGGGTTGGGCGGCGTCGGCAAGCTGGTTGCGAATTTCAGGGCAGTCAGCAAACTTTCGCTGTAGGCGACCTAAGAAGTCCTCAAATGAAGCCAGGTCAGCTACCTTCTGAACTTTCCCGAGCAACCCATACGCTTGGTCGCGACCATAGGCATTTTTTGTTTCCAGCTTATCCTCTATAAGTTGCAGAAGAACGGGAATGGTCTCGTCCGGTAGGTACGGAAGAAGTTGTTCTGCCACATTGCGTTGGAGCCCAGCGTCCGAGGCTGTCGCCCATGCTCGTTGCGGATCGCGTAGGCACTGATACTGAAACATTGCAAGATCCCAGGGCTTATCGCACAGCCGAGCCTCGATGTGCTCCACTACGCTATCCCCCACCGCCGCAAAAAGACCTTTCGCTGTCGAAAGCCGTGGAAACGCGTCGAAAACTCGCTCATTGACGTAAGGGCTGCGGTGAGGAAAGTGGACGTCGGTAATCGCGGCCCAACCACCAGCAATATTGAACGTTTCCTCAGCGGGGAGGATTCGCATCGCTTCTTCCGAGTACGTGTAAGCAAGGTCGAACCGGCCGATCTCCGAAAGCCCGCTAATGAGCTGCTCGTATCCGTCCGTGTGGGTACGAAATACCTCCTCGACAGAACCGGAAAGCACTCCTAACCGACGACCCACATACTCACCCTGCGCACGCTCGCGCAGCTCTTTGAGGCCTGCAGGTCCTAAAGCCTCCGCGTACTGTACGGGGTCGATATCAACCTGCTCCGCATACGGCGATTCAAGAACGCCCAAAAGCCACTCGACTAAGCGCAGCCCGTCGACCTGGGCCAATCGGGCGGCCTGAGGTAGTTCCTGGGCCAAGCGTTCCGCGCTCCAGATCACGGACCCAAATGGATCATTAGCCAGCGGCAACTGTAGCAGAACCTCTTCTAGCGCCCGTTGCGCGACCGGGAAGACATCGTAAGGCTCTATTGACTTGACGCCTTGGCTGGTCAGGTGTTGAGGCTCATCAATTGCCACATTCAAAAGCACACCGGCCTGCCACACCTGGTCGGCGTACGCCCGTGAATCGTCAGGGTCAGTCAGATTCAAACCGGAGGGGTTTACAAGGGTGTTGGTTGCTTCGTCAAGCGTCTGCACTACTTCTGGCATTCCTTTAGATCCGCGAGAAACTCCTTAAGCGTTTCCGTGAGCTCCCAGATTTGGTTACGCTCCTCCTCAAACATGCGGTCAACGAGGAAATCCACGCCGACCAAATCATCCGGATGCAAGCTATCCAAATAAGCCAGGAGCTTATCGACGCCTTCGAGTCCAAGAATTCCTTGCTCGACCTGGTCCGCCACATAAGAAATTTGCTTTTGGTCCATGGTGAGGAGAATAGCAAAACGTGAAAAAGAAGGAGGCGGTGGTTTGCCGTCTCCTTCTTGTTGTTCCAATATGAAGTTGTTTGTTGTTGTTTGGTGTCGGCGGTGACTTACTCTCCCACAACCTCCCGGTTGCAGTACCATCAGCGTGTGCAGGCTTAGC
>NZ_JASPGT010000031.1:0-2266 GCF_030228885.1 Corynebacterium sp. MSK195
CGCGATGGTCGCCTTCATGCACACCGGCACAAGACTTACCGCGGGCTACAGATACACCACGTTAGGGGACGCAACCATACTGCTTATTGGCGGTGGCAGGAATTACTTCAGTGGTCAGCAGTGGAACATCAAACTCCTTGAGGTCCAGCAGGGTGTACTCCACCCCATCCTGGCGCCCCTGGGCAAGATCATAAAGCCACTCACCTACTACCTTGCCGACCGAGTTATCGCGGGTAGTGCCGATGATGATGCCGATACGAGACATAAGAGAACCTTCTTTCCTTCAAGCTTTATGTAACATCCCTAGCTTACCGCCCGTGCAGATACTTGTCTGATGGTGATGTTGATACGTCCCTCACTCAACCCGCACCCCTCCGGCAATGTGCCGTCATTAACGCGCACCACCCCGTGGTAGGCAAAGCGCTTTGGCCCACCAAAGACCACCAAATCCCCAGAGCACAGCGTGATCTCATCCCACGGCCGCGTGCGCGATTCGGTATGGCCCATGCGGAAAAGCGCCTCACCCCCAATGGATAGCGAAATCACCGGGGCGGGTGACTCCTCCGAATCATCCACGTGCATGCCCATGGCCGAGCCCGGCGGATAGTAATTAACTAGCGCCATCTCCGGCACGAAGTTCTCCACCCATGGCTCTAGCTCAGGCGCTACCTCCGCCGCGGCGCGCAGTGCCCCCGGAGCAATCCGCCGCAGGCTCTCCGGCACCGGCGGAACCCGCGTGCCGTCCATATTGTCCACGTACCGATAGCTGGGATAATGCCAATACCGGCCCAGATGCAGCTGAAAAACGCTCATTTGCCCGCCGGATTTCAACCGCGGCCGCACCATCGCCATCGGCGTACCCGCATACTCGCGCGCAATGCCGCGCATCTCTTCTACCAAGGCCTTCTGCTTATCGACGCCCACCCATCCCGGCACATGCCCCACCCCCGGAGCCACACGCACGCTCGGCCGCGGCAGCGAATCAAAAAGCATGACCTCACCCTAAACCCAACGACCCGATAAATCGACCATGACCTATCATTTGCGCCAAGGATCAGAATCCGTTCAAGACTAATAGGCCCATGCCTAGGGCGCCTCACGCGGAGTTTCACCGTCTGGTTTATCTGGTTCCGAAATGGCTTATTGAAGTGCCCCGGGCCACCACCCCACATGGCCCGTAGGAACACAACTACCTCGACTTCCTCGCCAGCCTCGAGAGCTAGACAAGGAGGCTTCTACCGGCTATCAGGGCGCGGATAACGACACGACAACCAGATTGAGAACGAGTCACCAGAGCTAATAGCAGAGCACGACGGCAACCAGTACCCCCTCACTTTGAGGAACTTCACGGACACTCCGCGTTCGGTAAATTCATCGACCAGTCGGTGTAAGTCGATAAGCGAGCGGGCAAGTCTGCCCATGCTGACTACGATGAGTGGCCGCCGGTACGCAGATAGTTCAATGCTCCGTCTAGCCTTGGCCGGTGCGGAGACGAGCCGCTGGCGATGTCGGTAAAGATGCGGAAGACTTTTCCTTCTTCAAGGCCGTCAACTGTTGGTCGAGATTCTGATCTTTGGAACTAACACGCGCGTTGCCGATTTTCTGCCCCGTATTTACCTCGGATTGTTCGGGAATGTCTAGAGGTAGTGACGGTTCTATTTCATTATCCACGAACCCACCCTAGCGAACAGTGGGTTAAACACGATGGATGTAATTCCTAAACTGTTCGCTTAGGGTGTACATAGATGCAGCTACTTTCGCATCCGACAGATGGAAATCTACGGCGATCTTGGCAGCTGTATTTTTGCACGGGGGAATTGCTTTATTCATGGGAATTACCTCATTCTCCCTCACGATGCTCACAGTGGTGATTTTCGCCTTACTACCCATGAAGATAGTTGGAAGGAAGTTGAGTGATATTCATGACTGGTTCAAGTTATCGATCAAGAGTATTTGGATATAATTTTAGTCGGATTGTACTTATCTTCGCAGTACTCTTATTGTGTGTCTACTTCTTGACCAGAAGAGATCAAACCGCCTTTATCGCATGCGGTCTTTTAGTGTCTCTGGCAATTTTCTTTAATGTCGGGGTGTTGCTGAATGATGAAATCCTTCGGATTTCAGTTCTTGGCATTCCAGTCAGCAACGTTCGTTTGGAATCTCTGAAGGGGGCGGAGATCCTTCCCTCGGAGGGTGATGCTCCTATGTTGTGTCAAGCTGATTTGAGAAGTTCTTCATAAGCCAACCTCAACTCCGGCAAAGGGCG
>NZ_JASPGT010000032.1:0-1822 GCF_030228885.1 Corynebacterium sp. MSK195
TGCCGACCGGAGAAGATGCCCATGGCTCTGATTATTTCACGCCGGTCTTTCTACTGCCCCAACTTTGCAACAGCACCTGCAGATGGATCCAGTCATCGCCATCCAAAAACACCACGGTGGTATCCGCACCGCGGTCATCGAGGCGCGCGGTGCAGCGCCTGCCGAATACCTTCCGGTCGATGGACAGGCGTGCGCCGGGCAAGTCCGCGATGACTTCTGGGGAGCGAGGCGGCCAGAGTGTCTGGTCCACAGAATCGCCGCTCAATAGGCTCGCCTGTGGGCCTGCGCCGTGTGCGTTATGTGGATCGGGATATTTCAGCTCGCCGGATTGAAAGCTATAGGTCACTGCTGAGTGCGCCGGGATGCGCACATCGACGGTGGACATCGATTCGGTGAGCTCGACGTTCGAGCGGTAGGGGTCCGGGAAAACGAGGGCTTCCGCATCCGCGGGCACCGAGATTCGGTGAAGGGTGGTCACGTCCGGGGAGTCTGGCATGAAAATTGCGCCACTTTCATCATTGACTACATAGGTAAACCTAAGCTAACATCCCCTGCATGCGAGTTGCTGTTTTCGGCTATCAGTCGTGGGGACACCGGACGTTGTCTGCGGTCATCAATGCTGGTCATGAAGTAGTTTTGGTAGTTACGCACCCTGCCAGCGATCACCCTTATGAGCAAATGTGGGCAGACTCCGTTGAGGAGCTCGCCAGCGAGCATGAGCTCCAGGTGTGTGTCACTGAGCGCGTGGGTCAAGACGTCATTGAGGCGTTGCGCGATGCTGCACCAGACATCATCGTGGCCAACAATTGGCGAACCTGGCTTCCTCCCGAGGTTTTCAGCCTGGCCAAGCACGGCGCATTGAATGTCCACGATGGTCTCCTGCCCGAGTACGCCGGATTTTCGCCCATCCTGTGGGCGCTGTTGAACCGGGAAACTCACGTGGGCGTCACTGTGCACGAGATGGATGAAGTGCTGGACGGCGGACCCATCGTTGCCCAGCGCGCGATCCCCGTGGGTCCGCAGGACACCACCACGGATCTCGTGGCCAAGACCATCGACCTCATCGAGCCCCTCGTGGAACGCGCATTGAGTGACGTCGCCCAAGGCACCACCACTGCGCAACCTCAAGATCCCACCCGCGCTACGTACTTCCACAAGCGCGGCGAGCAGGAATCTCGCATAGATTTCACCCAACCTGCGGAAGATATCGCCTTGCTGGTCAGGGCGCAGTCCGACCCGTACCCCAATGCTTACTTTGAATTCCGAGGCCAGCGCGTCCGCGTGCTTTCCGCGCACGTCTCGCAGGGCCGCTTCGGCGGAACCCCCGGCCGAGTCACCATCCCTCACGAGGGAGGAATCGCGGTGGTCTGTGGATCGCCCCGTGCCAACGTGCCGGCGCCGGCGATTGTTCTGGATCGTGTTCGTCTCGACGACAACTCGGAACTGACCGCCACCGAATTCTTTGGACATAGGGCTGGATATATCCAACCAAAGGTTTGACCTTTCCCTTTTGTGTACGGGCCACGCCTCGCGCGGAAATCCGTCACCAGTAACAACGGAGAAAAATGACACTCAAGAAGATTCTCGTTAGCACCGCTGCTGTGCTGACCTTGGGCGCGGCACTGACCGCTTGCTCGACTGATGACCAGTCCGGAAATTCCGGGGACTCCCAGGCAGTCAACGCCGAGCAGGGCGCATTCCCCACCACCATCGAGCACCGCTACGGCTCCACCGAAATCAAGGAAGGGGCCTGACCCCCGGAAAGTAGACACGTCGGGGGTTAGCTATGCTGCTTGAGTCAGTGTAGCTGATGTGAGTGCTT
>NZ_JASPGT010000033.1:0-1534 GCF_030228885.1 Corynebacterium sp. MSK195
TGACGCTGATAATGGGAATACAGGATCGGAACCACGTGGAATGACCCACTTCTTGACTGGCCATGATCTCCTCATGTGCCTTCAGCGTGATCTGTCTTCCATGTTAGTTCCGACCCTGTACCGCAATCTGGTGAATCCGCCCATGACCTTATAGGAGCGTGACGTCTCCACCGTGACCACCCCGGCAGGTGTCTAGTGTAGTCGTCCCATCAGCGTCTTGTCTGCCCGGAAACCCCGGATCGCGGGTCACCCGCACGTTTGCTCACAGACAGGACCTGATCCCCAATGTCTACCACTTTCGACTGCCCCACCGGCCCCGTTGCCGGAATCGACACCCACACCGATACCCACACTGTTGCCGTTATTTCGGACACCGGCCGGCACATCGCCACCGACACCTTCCCCGCCACCAACCCTGGCTACGTGGCGATTTCAGAGTTCATGGCAACCTACGGTGTCACCACCGTCGGTGTGGAAGGAACCAGCTCCTATGGAGCAGGCCTGACACGCCACCTTCGCACCCAGAAATACTCAGTCGTAGAAGTCTTACGCCCTACCCGGGCCGTTCGACGCCGGGACGGCAAATCAGACCCCGTTGATGCTGTCGCTGCCGCCCGCCAGGTGCTCACCGGGGAAGCCTTAAGCATCCCGAAAGACACTTCCGGGCCAGTGGAATCCCTCCGTGGGTTGCAGATCACCCGCCGTCAGCTCGTGATGACAGCAGCGAAACTGATGACAACGATCAAATCGTTGCTGGTCACAGCACCCGATGAGATTCGACGCCGCTATAGTGCGATGTCCACATTGGTCATGGTGGAGGCCTTGTCCCGGTGCCGACCATCAGCTGACCTGGCCGACCCCAGAAATGGGGTGCTCCTCGCGTTGAAGACATTAGCCACCACCTATCGTGATTTACAGAAACAGGGTACGCAGCTGGAAAAACACATCAGTATCCTGGTTGAGATGATCAATCCGCATGTGACCTCGATATTTGGGTGTGGTTCCGTGGTGGCTGCTGATCTGATTGTCAGTGTGGGGGATAATCCAGGCCGGATTCACTCCGAGGCAGCATTAGCTCATCTGTGCGGGGCCGCACCGATTCCGGCTAGTTCTGGACGGACTCATCGGCACCGTCTCAACCGGGGTGGTGATCGTCGGGCGAATTCTGCGTTGCATCGGATCGCGTTGGTGCGGATGCATCATGACCAACGCACCAGGGACTACGTAGCCAAACGCACCAAGGAAGGATTGTCGAAAAAGGAGATCTTACGGTGTCTGAAACGCGCCATTGTCAGGGAGGTCTACCGGGTGTTGTGCTTGGGTCAGGCCGTTCTTCCAACGGGCCAGGTAGAGGTTGATGAACTCAAAGCTCGACGGATCGAGAGGCAGTTATCGCAAGCCCAGGTTGCTGAAAAACTCGGGTGTGCCCCGGCGAGAATCAGTGATATCGAAACCGGCAAGCGCCCTTTGCCGGAGTTGAGGTTGGCTTATGAAGAACTTCTCAAATCAGCTTGACACAACATAGGAGCATCAC
>NZ_JASPGT010000034.1:0-1470 GCF_030228885.1 Corynebacterium sp. MSK195
TGGTTGCGTCCCCTAACGTGGTGTATCTGTAGCCCGCGGTAAGTCTTGTGCCGGTGTGCATGAAGGCGACCATCGCGGGTACCTTTCGAATCAACTCTTACCTATCCTCGAAAGGAAGTACCCTGCGATGGCCGCTGACCCTCATCATATCGATCCGACCGCGTATCTCGAAGAGCTGCTAACTCAAGCGTCCCCAGATTTGATGCGCCAAATGCTCACTGACTTCATCAACCAGATTCTTTCCGCCCAAGCAGACACCGTCTGCGGGGCTGATTACGCCACCGTGTCAGCCGAGCGCACCAACACACGTAATGGCTACCGTCATCGCCAACTTGATACCCGAGTCGGCAGCATTGATGTGGCAATCCCGAAGCTACGCACCGGCGCATTTTTCCCTGACTGGCTGCTAGAGCGCCGCAGCCGCACCGAGCGTGCCTTGACCACAGTCATCGCCACCTGTTACCTGAAAGGAGTCTCCACTCGCAGGATGAACGACCTGGTGGCCACCCTTGGGATCAACAACTTGTCGAAGTCTCAGGTCAGCCAGATGGCCAAAGAACTCGATGACATGGTCGATGACTTCCGCACCCGCCGGCTTGACCAAGGCCCCTACCACTTTGTCTCCTGCGACGCGCTGACAATGAAGGTGCGGGAAGGAGGACGTGTCGTAAAGACCAGCGTGTTGCTGGCCACAGGTGTCAACGCTGACGGCTACCGAGAGCTTTTGGGCATGCAGGTTGCCACCGCGGAATCTACCGCGTCGTGGACCGGGTTCTTTCGGGACCTCATCGCCCGTGGCCTGACCGGGGTATTCCTCGTTACTAGTGATGCCCATCTTGGTATTCAAGCAGCCGTGGGTGACTGCCTGCCGCAGGCTAGTTGGCAGCGGTGTCGAACGCACTTCGCGAAGAACCTCTCGGCCCAGGTTCCCAAAAACCAATGGCCGACTCTGTCAGCGATGTTTCACACAATCTTTCAGCAACCCGATGCCGCTAGTGTGTGGGCCCAAGCTCGTGAGGTTATTGAATTCTGCCAGCAGAAATTCCCTCACGTTGCCACCTACCTCGAGGAGTGTCTCGACGAGCTGTTGGCGTTTACCGCTGCGCCGAGAGCGGTGTGGACCAAAATCTGGTCGAATAACCCCACTGAACGGCTCAATAGGGAGATCCGCCGGCGTACCGATGTCGTAGGAATCTTCCCAAACCGAGACGCTGTTGTGCGCCTTGTTGGGGCGGTGTTGGCCGAACAGCACGATGACTGGATCCAACAGAAGCGTTATATGTCACTGACCAGCCTGGCACAGACCAAAGAGATCATCGCCGCTGGGGTCATCGACGAGGACCGCGACAACAACCAGGAGATCGCCGCGTGAATACCCTCACCCCTTATCCCCGAGATGGCCCCTAAACCACCGCCATGAAACTAACCCCAGATTCGAAAACAGATACACCACTACCCAGGACTTGACCA
>NZ_JASPGT010000035.1:0-1367 GCF_030228885.1 Corynebacterium sp. MSK195
TAAGCCTGCACACGCT
Organism: Corynebacterium sp. MSK195; assembly: GCF_030228885.1. NCBI lineage: Bacteria > Bacillati > Actinomycetota > Actinomycetes > Mycobacteriales > Corynebacteriaceae > Corynebacterium > Corynebacterium sp. MSK195. The sequence continues at coordinate 17 of NZ_JASPGT010000035.1, forward strand.
GATGGTACTGCAACCGGGAGGTTGTGGGAGAGTAAGTCACCGCCGACACCAAACAACAAAACACAACAAAATACAGAAACAAAAAGAAGGAGACGGTAAACCACCGTCTCCTTCTTTTCACGTTTTACGGGTAGCAGGCGATACCTGACGACGCTTCGGCGCACACGCTCATTGACTTTATTCCTGGTGGAACTGCAAACAACCGGCAGGGGAGAAATAGGCAACGAACCTTAAACCTTTGCTTTTACCCCCGTGTCTGGTTGTGGTGTGACTCTGGGGATCCCTGCGGATTTAGGGCACCCTATTCGAACGTAAACACCCCCACTAAGGCTACATATCCTTAACTCGGGTTATCATTAGGGCACTTGTTAGAAAACACATACGAACTCTGTTCTTCTCTGCTGGAGTGCCTCGTCCATGACTGCCACACTAAGCCCGCCCGAGCCAGATACCGCCCTCGACTACCCAGACACCCTCCTCATAGGTGACCACCCCGACATCGATCCGCTAGGCGATAGTTCTGTGCCGGAGGCGTTCTACACCACCAACGCACCCGGCAACCACATCGGCAAAGCCGGCACCTACACACGCAAAACCTCCTGGTTCCTCTACCGCGCCATCCTCCCCCAACTAGACGACGACGTCGACCTGAGCCTGACCAGCCTCGCCAAAGACCTCGGCATCTCCTACCACAAGCTGCTAGGTTTTCTCCGTGCCCACTTCCGCATGCGCCAACTACCCCTAGTCACCGAAGTCCAAGGCCAGCATTGGATCCTCGACCTGACAAAACTGCGCATCATCGACCGCGAACTTACCCGCCTAGAAGACAATCCAGACCACCTCGAAGCCATCGACGCCGCACTCGCAGACTCCTCACCCCCACCACACCCAACCAAACAGTACCCACCGACGCCGACCTTCGCCGCTTTATCCGCACCTTCATCGACACCCACCTGCGCCCCGAAGACAAAGAACACAAACCCGAACCACGACTGCGCATCAACTACAACCCGGATAACACCACCACACTATCTTTGACCTGCGATAGTGCCACCGCCACCATCATCGCCCGCCACATCGACGCCTACACCAACCAGACCACAACCACCGCCGCACAAGCACTCATCGACCTCATCCTCGAAGACACCCACACCAGTGTTGCCATCAACACGTTTACCACCAACCCCGACACCAACCTCGTCTTCCACCCCGGTGCCGGATGGATAAACCTCAACCACGCACCCACCAACAACACCTTCATCCGCCGACTCAACGCCGACGAGGTAGACTCTTATACCCCCAGCACCGACATCCGCGCCTACACCCAAGGCAGAGACGCTACCTGCCGCTG
>NZ_JASPGT010000036.1:0-1362 GCF_030228885.1 Corynebacterium sp. MSK195
GGCATGGTGGTAGATTACCTTTCTTCCCAACCCAACCGGGCTGGATATCAGGTGTCTACCAAACAGGGGTCAGGTCCTTCCCTGCTCGGTGTCGTGCTGGGCCTGCTGCGCCTTGTCAGCGGCCTGCTGTGCGAGGTCTGCGGGGGTGGTGTTTTCATCCGACATGTGGTTTGTCTCCTCCGTGGGGTGTTGGGTGTGTTCCACGCCTTGGTGGTAACGGAGGTGAGTATGAGACATATTGGTTGGCGGTCAGTTTTATTGAGTGGTTACCCAGTCCCCAGCTTCAACAAAAGCTGTTAAATCAACAGGGGAACTTCCTAGTAGCTCCACCGTGCCGTCGGGCTTCACCAGCGCGGCGCTATCCCCATCATCTGCGTTCTCCCCTGGAAACACTGCAACGGTTCCGTCTGGGTGTACACATACCTCTACGTCCCAATCTTTGCCAGGATACGTCGAACAAACCATGCTGTAAGCACGGGTTGCAACATGCTTAATCAACACCAATTACTCCTAACAATTCATCCGTAGGTGTCAAATCGTCCGTGCGCATCATCGCTAGCATTCGCAGCGCACTACGCGCACAAGGCGAAAACAGCGGAATCCCACTCTGCGACGTGGATTCCCTAATCCAGATGCTGACCACCCTCGACGTCAACCCCTTCACCCTTGATAGCTACGCCCAACAAGTAGCCAGCGCCTCCTACCGCCGCCAATTCGCAGCAATGACCACCGCACTCGCCCGCCTGGCCGACACCGCCGCCGAAGACGAGCTCTACACCCTCTTTGTAGAAGAAGGACACAAACAACGCCAAGCCCGCGCCCGCTACGAGACCTTCCTCGGTGACAACCAGAACAACCAGGACAAACCCAACAACTAGCACACCCAATAGCAAGCGATATAGCACAATAAAGAGCTAGCGCAATAGCAATAAAAATAGCAATAGGAAAAGCAAAACCTAACGACTATCGGCACCTGCACCACCCCACTGAAGCGTCCTGGGTTTAGTTCCTACCTCAGCTAAGGAAGGATTGAACTATGCCTAGAAAGTATTCCGTTGAGTTCAAGGAGAAGGCGGTCCATCAGATCATCGAAATGGTCCGCCTGGAGTCCTGCTCACTGCAACGTGCCTACACGGAGGTCGGTGAGCTGCTTGGAGTATCTCACCACACGTTGCGGGCTTGGTACCGTGACAGCGCTTCAGTACGTGATGACTCTGACGCTTCAGGTGGCGAAACAATGGAAGAAGAGCTCAAGCGTCTGCGCCGCGAAAACCGCGAACTGAAACGAGCAAACGGGATTCTTAAGACTGCTTCGGCTTTTTTCGCAGCGGAACTCGACCGACCCACGACCAAATGATCTCT
>NZ_JASPGT010000038.1:0-1352 GCF_030228885.1 Corynebacterium sp. MSK195
GTGTATGTCAAGCCCAGGTAAGGTTCTTCGCGTTGCATCGAATTAATCCACATGCTCCGCCGCTTGTGCGGGCCCCCGTCAATTCCTTTGAGTTTTAGCCTTGCGGCCGTACTCCCCAGGCGGGGCGCTTAATGCGTTAGCTACGGCACGAAAGTCGTGAAAAGACCCTCACACCTAGCGCCCACCGTTTACGGCATGGACTACCAGGGTATCTAATCCTGTTCGCTACCCATGCTTTCGCTCCTCAGCGTCAGTAACTGCCCAGTAACCTGCCTTCGCCATCGGTGTTCCTCCTGATATCTGCGCATTTCACCGCTACACCAGGAATTCCAGTTACCCCTACAGTACTCAAGTTATGCCCGTATCGCCTGCACGCCCGGAGTTAAGCCCCGGAATTTCACAGACGACGCGACAAACCACCTACGAGCCCTTTACGCCCAGTAATTCCGGACAACGCTCGCACCCTACGTATTACCGCGGCTGCTGGCACGTAGTTAGCCGGTGCTTCTTATCTAGGTACCGTCACAAAAAGCTTCGTCCCTAGCGAAAGGAGTTTACAACCCGAAGGCCGTCATCCCCCACGCGGCGTCGCTGCATCAGGCTTGCGCCCATTGTGCAATATTCCCCACTGCTGCCTCCCGTAGGAGTCTGGGCCGTATCTCAGTCCCAATGTGGCCGTCCACCCTCTCAGGCCGGCTACCCGTCGCCGCCTTGGTAGGCCATTACCCCACCAACAAGCTGATAGGCCGCGAGCTCATCCTACACCGAAAAACTTTCCAACCATCACACTAAAAATGGCTCCTATCCGGTATTAGACCCAGTTTCCCAGGCTTATCCCGAAGTGCAGGGCAGATCACCCACGTGTTACTCACCCGTTCGCCACTCGAGTACCCTGCAAGCAGGGCCTTTCCGTTCGACTTGCATGTGTTAAGCACGCCGCCAGCGTTCGTCCTGAGCCAGGATCAAACTCTCCACAAAAAAATTTCAGAACAAAATCCGAAACAGGCCGTGAAAAGCCCGAAACCCAACAAAAGAACAAACCACCACAAACCACAAAAGCCTGTGCTGGCGTCCAAAAAATTACTACAAAGAAAAAATAAACAGTCCCCTCAACCCGACGGGGTCAAAAAGAGGAAACCAAAAAGTTGAACACAATCACATGCCAACCAATCCATCTCAATGCAGCCGAAACACCAAACAGCATTCAAAAGAGTACGTGTTCCACATACCCAACCGGCACACACCAACCAACAAACCACTAAGTCCGCTGGCAGACAAACCAATCAACACACAACCATGCACACAAAAAATAAAAAGTACATTGGCACACTATTGAGTTCTCAAACATCATC
>NZ_JASPGT010000039.1:0-1307 GCF_030228885.1 Corynebacterium sp. MSK195
TGAAGTGTCCCAGGTTTTGTTCCGTCTGAGTAGATGGGAAAATCTGGAATATGCCAAGAAAATTTGACCAGGATGCAAAGGACCGTGTGGTCCGTCTTGTAGAGGACCGTATCTTGGCGGAAAATATGTCGATGCAAGCCGCGTGCCAGGCAGTAGCTCCAAAGTTGGGGGTTTCATGGCACACGGCTCGTCAGTGGACCCAGCAGGCCCGTCGTGCGGGAAGCATCCCAGAACCTGTGCCTGAAGACTTGGCCGCGGAAAACGCGAGGCTACGCCGTGAAAATCAAGAGCTACGCGACACCAATGAGCTACTGAAGGCTGCCTCGGCTTTTTTCGCGTCGGAACTCGACCCAAAACGTCGGAAATGATCCGGTTCATCGATGAGTATCGGGATCGTTTCTCCATCGAGTTCATTTGCGAGACGTTAAACACCCACCGTGTTGGCGGTTTCATCACGTCCCGTGGATACCGCCAATCAAAAGCCCGTGGTATGAGTGCCCGCAGTCTTCGTGACGCTGCTCTAGTCGCGCACATCGCCGAGGTCCATGAAGAAAATTTTAGCGTCTACGGCATCCGTAAGATGTGGCATACTCTGCGCCGTGAAGGAATCGACATTGGCCGTGAGCAGACCGCACGCCTGATGCGTCTTGCTGGAGTCAGAGGCAAAGGTAAAGGTAAGTCTCCTATTACTACCCGCAAGCCGAAGGGACCAGATCTGCGTCCTGATTTAGTTAATCGCAAGTTCAACGCCCCGGCACCGGCCCGATTGTGGGTGGCCGATATTACTTATGTGCGCACTAGAAAAGGATTCGTGTACACCGCTTTTGTTACCGACGTGTTCTCCCGAAGGATCGTCGGGTGGGCACTATCTGATTCAATGCGTACCGAGGCGCTGCCGCTGCAGGCGCTTAATCAGGCGATTGTCAGCGCGAAGGAAACAACGGGGCTGATTCATCATTCAGATCATGGCTCACAGTACGTCAGCATTGTCTACAACGAACGGCTGGCTGAGTATGGAATTGCTGCCTCTACCGGGACAGTAGGAGATTCCTATGACAATGCTTTGGCCGAAAACGTCAACGGCTCCTACAAAAATGAGCTGATTCATCGGCGGTCGTGGGACAGCGTGGTTGACGTGGAGATCGCGACGTTTGAATGGGTTAATTGGTGGAACGAGGTACGGCTTCACCAAAGTCTCGGCTATCGCACGCCAGCTGAGGTTGAGTCAGAGTTTTGGGAAACCAACCCGGCCCAAGAAATAATGGAAATCAAGGCAAATGCCTAGGAACAAAACCCGGGACACTTCA